>CAZMTB010000021.1:0-10742 GCA_964569095.1 uncultured Aquificales bacterium | reverse complement strand
AAAGGGCCACCTCTTGAGAAGAACCCTTTGAGGACTTGGTAGCAGCACGGATAGAGTCTTTAGAAAAACCAGGCTCTTTATCCTTGCCTCTGGCTGTCTTTTCAGACTGTTTCCCCCTTTGAAACTCCCCTCCCTTGGGCGCTGTACCTTTTTCGGCCTTCACCGGTTTAGACCCGCTTTTACCGGCAATGGATCGGGAATCACGAGAGGTATTCTCGGCCTTGCCACTCTCCACCCTCTTGGCAATCCCACTATTTTTGTGGGCCTCATGGGGCCTCTCACTATCGCTCACCAGCCCTTTCAGCTCCCTCATCACGATGGCGAGAAGGGACTCGTCCACCTTATCATCTGTAACCTTTTGGGAAGAAACCTTTTTGCTCGGCTTAAAAGACCCTCTGGCACCCTTCGAGGGCCTCTGCTTATCACCGTTATTAGCAACCCTCCTCTCCCTCTTGGGAACAACGGCCTTACGCTTCATCTCTCCTTTCGCCTTTTTAAGCGAGGTTAGGGAAGCATGCTTCTCCTTCACTTTGGACTCCCCCACCTTAACCTTGGGCTTCTCTTTGGGAAGGGATGCTGCACCCGCTGGCGAGGAAGGCTTCTTATCATTGGCAGACTCTCGCCCTTTCCTCTCCACCATGGCCACCTCTATAACCGGCCGGAACTCTATCCCCTTATCCACCTTCTGGGGAGCAGAAGCGGCTGTGGGCTTCGCCTCTTTGGAGGCTTCGCGTCGGGGAGCATCCCCCTTGGAAGCAAGCACCTTTTTAACCTCTTCCGGAACATCCATTCTCTTTGCAAGGGAAACTCCCTTTGCAGGCTCAGAAAGAGGGGGCGTGACGCTAAGGTCGTCGTCCGATGCTATTCCCTCGGTTCTTCCCCTATCGTGCCTCAAGAGAAAGTCCACACCGTAATGCCCGGCCCAAGCGGCAATGGAGGCAAGGCAGAGAACGCTTACAAACAGCCTCGCCAGTCTCTTCAAGAATCCCCCTCTCTCTTTCACTGGAGTAGGGCTCTCCTTCTCTATGGTGTGAATAGACCCTTCTTCCACGGGAACATTGGAGAAGAGGCGGGACATCTCCAGCCCCTGAAGAAGCATAATAAGTGACAGATGAGATCTGTCGTACTCCAACCTGCTCTTCGGATCCCTCAGGACCTCGTAGGCTTCGTTGTAGCGCCTCGTTCTCCGCTGGGCCTCCTCCAGGCGATCCCTGTTCTTGTCCGGATGCCACCTCTGTAAAAGGGACTTCCAGGCCTCTCGGATCTCCTCCTGGGGGGCATCAGGGGCCACTCCAAGCACACTGTAGGGGTTGTTCTCCTTTATCTCCCGCAACTGCCTGAGAATCCGGTCTATCTGTTGCAACACGTAGTCTTTGCCAACCCGGTGCTTCCTGGCCACAGAAGATACAACTCCACTGGAGTCTGGATGTTGGAGCATCACTATCCCCTCCAACACCTCAGAGGGTGGCCACTTCAATCCCAGGAAGACCTTGAAGATGTCCCTGCCCTTCAAGATTTCCTCAAGCAGTTCCTCCAGTTCCCTCCTCTTCATAGTCCCCCTGATGCTCTATGCTCACCTTGTCTATCCAGAGTTCCCCTCCCAAGAAACGGTTGAGTCTGTTGCTGCGGTCCCGCCTTATGCCAATAACCACCGCATTGTCGCCCTTCTCTAGAGAGAAAGGAATTAAAATCTCTCGCCAGGCGTTGTCTCCCCTCAGTTTCGGACCCTTCGCAACCGCGCCGTTCTGGCCCTGTACGAAAAGGTATGGCCCCTCGCTGCTGGTTATCGACCTGGTCTTAACGAATGCCCTGAGAAGGTAGTTTCCTGGCTCGGCAAGGTAGATTATCTGGTAGGGAGTGGCAAAGCTGGGATTGTGTTCCCCGTCGAACCTGAGGTGGAAGGAGTGGCGTCCCTCCACGTGCTGGCTGTAGCTGAGGTCGTAGCTAACTCCCTTCACCTTCTCCCACCTCCAGCCAAAACCATACCCCAACAGCTCCTTCTCAAATCCCGGATTGTAAACCACCCCGGGCTCGTCCATGGCCACGTGGCGAGACCAGATGGAATAGGCCATGCTGTAGGCCTGGTTCTGCATGAGAAAGTTCACCATACCCTTCAGGGCCCTCTCGGTGACCCAGTCCCTAAGTTCGAGCTCCTGCCACAGTTGCCAAGCCTCGGCCGCCTTCTCGTGGTCAAAGAGGTAGAACAAGAAGTCCTCCATCACCTGCTGGTCCAAAGGAATCACCTGGGCCATAACCATCTCTAGGTTACCGTCGAAGAGACGGTAGGCAAGCTGGAATATAACCGGACGCTTTGAGGGCTCCAGCAAAAGAAGGGCCTTCATCTCTCTGGACGCAAGGTCGGTATCGTTCCACTGAAGGGCGGTGATCAACACCTTCCACCTGTAATTACCATTGGTTGGGTCAAGGAAAGAGGCGTTCTTAACCATCTTCAAACCCTGGGTATGGTGCATGAACAAGAGCGTCTCCCCAAGTTCAACCCAGTAGTCGGGTTCCAAGGGGTTCTTCAACACCATCCCCTCTTGGAAGAGTAGCGCCCTTTCCGGTTCTCCAGAGTACCGGTAGAATATTCCCAACACCCTGTCCCACTTGGGATTCAAAGGCTCCACAACCCTCGCTCTCAAGGCCCCTTTCTCCACGTCCCCTCCTCCCGACAGATTGGCCAGTGCCCCAAGCAGGGGCTGCAAGGAGACCATCAGCGCCCCAATAAGGAGCGGTAGCAAAGGCCAAAAGAAGGGCTTTGGCCCATCTTTAGCCGTGGGAAGGGAGGCTATAGGGCGAACCACTGTAGTAGTCCTTGGAGTAGTAATGGGAGTAACCGTGGTACTTGCCGTAGGAGTAATAGTAGGCGTGTCGACCCGTGGCCATACCGTTAACCACCGTTCCCAACAACTTCGCACCCACCTGCCTCAACTGATCTCGGGCGTTCTTCGCAGCGGGTTTCGGGGTCTGATCTGCCCGGAGGGCCAATATGGCGCCGTCCGCCAACCTGGCAATAAGCAAGGAATCGGCAAAACCGATCAGGGGTGGAGTGTCAACGATGATGTGATCGTACTCCTCGCGCCACGACTCCAGAAGCTCTTGGAAGGTGGTGGAGTTGATGAGCTCCACGGGATTTGGAGGGGTGGCTCCCGTTGGAACGAAGTGGATAACCGTATCCTCCCTCACCACCTCTCTCACTATGGCCGGTCTCTCCACCCTGCCCGCCAAGTAGTTGGTCAACCCCGGGTAGAGGTCCTCTTTCAGTACCTTGTGCAATCTCCCCCTCCGAAGATCGCAGTCCACCAGCAGAACCTTCGCCTTAGACTGCGCAAAGGATAGGGCGAGGTTGAGGGATACGAAGCTCTTCCCCGCTCCGATCTGTGGAGAGGTGACGGCTATTATCTGCGGGGGCTTGCCCGCAGAAGACAGCAAAAGCGATGTGCGCACCATCCTGAACGCCTCGGAGGCCGGCGCCCTAGGCTCGGTGATGGAGATGAGGTCAACAGACTCTCCCTTCTCCACCTTCTTCGAAGGCAGCTTCACATAGGGCACCACCCCCAAGGTGGGAAGGTAGAGCATCTTTTCCACCTCTTCTGGATCCTTCACGGTGTTGTCCAAGAACTCAAGTCCCACCGCCGCGAGAAGGCCAAGAATTGTGCCCAACACCAAGGCTATGGCAAAGGTCAGCGGCTTGTTGGGCTTGTACGGGCTTGATGGCACTATTGCAGCGTCTATGGGATGGATGGCACTGGACTGAACCCCAGCGGCAACCTCCATCTCTTTCATCCTGGTGAGAATCATGTCGTATATCTTTCTGTTGGTCTCCACCTCGCGCTTGAGTATGCTGTAATCCACCGCCTTCTCTTCCAACTTGGAGGCAAGGTTCTTCTGGGCCTCGACCTCCTTCTGAAGGGACATCCTCTTCTGGTGGGCCAGTAGATACTCGTTGCGCAGGCTTGCAACTATCTTCTCCCTCTCCTGGGCGATGTCCTTCTTAACCGCCTCTATCTCTTTAGCCAGCTCCTGCATAGCGGGATACTTGGGAGTGAAGGTCGTGGACATCTTACTGTACTGCCTTTGGAGCTCCTCCAGCTTGGCCCTGAGAGAGGCTATGGTGGTGTCCCCCCTCATGGCAGCGGTGTCGTCTATGTTCTTCAGGCTGTAGAGGTACCTGTTTCTGGCAGTGATCTCCTCAGCCTCAGCCTCGTTCAACTGTTTCAGGAGATCGGACAACTTGGCAGATATGAGATCACCCTGCTCTTTGCCCTCTCCAGAGGCGGGACGGAGAAGCACCAGGTCGTTCTCCTTTGCAAACCTGTTGAGTTGCTCCTGCGCCACCTCGAGCCTCGCCTGAACCTTGGCAAGCTGCCGCTCAAGGTACTTCTTGCCCAGCTTTGTCCCCTCTATCCTGCGCTCCATGTCGAAGTGTATGTACTCGTCAACCAAGGTGTTGACTATCTCCGCGCAAAGCTTGGGATCAGGGCCTTCATAGCTTATCTCAAGTATGGATCCTCCACCTCCTCTCTTGCTGGGAGGGGCCACTGTGAGACCCGCCAGAAGTTTGTCCACCAGAGACTCCATCATCTTGTCATTGGAGACGGCCACACCCTTTGCCTCCTCCTTTGCCTGGGAGGGAGGAGCAGGGTTAAAGAGATCCTTCAAGGTGGACGACACAACGGAGAACCACGAACCTATCCCCTTGGGAGGGGCGAGAAAGGCCTCGTTCTTGTAGAGGTTTAGTCTCTCCACGACCCTCTGGGCCAATCCCCTGCTCTTCAGAATGTACATCTGAGACTGGAAAAACTTGTTGTCTGGAATGTAGTTTGCCCCCTTTGCGTCTTTGAACGGGGTGATCTGGGGAGGAGGGGTTATCTCAATGTGGGCAGTGGCCTTGTAGGTTGGAGGGGTATTGAAACACCAGACTATGCTCGACAGCAGCACAACCAGTAGGACGCCTGCTATGGTCCAGCGGCGCCTCACCACTATCGCTATTAGTTCTCTGAGGGTGATCCCCTCCTCTTCCGGTTCCCCGTAGGGTCCATAGGGGCCGTACGGACCGTATCCCTGCCCCACGAAGACGGGACCACTGCCCTCCTGGGGCACTGGAGCCCACTCGCCCTGGATCACTGGGGTCCTAACATCTCCGTTTGGAACAAGCTCGGAGTTGCTCATCGTCCCACCCCAAACCTGTAAGGATACATGTTGTAGTGTATCCCAAAGAATCCAAGGAACTTGGAGACCAACACCTGCAATCTGTCCTTTCCAACCAGAATCACATCTCCCTCCTGAATCTCCGGATCCGCCATCTTCCCGGTTCTTATCTCCTCGAGGTTCACGATTATGGGCTTTCTGCCTCCCTCCTTCGTGGTCCTGTAGATACCCACCTTCTTTATGTCTGCGCCGCTAACCATACCACCAGCCATGGCAATGGCCTTGCTAAGGGTGATGGGCTCGGTGAGGTGATAGGCTCCCGGTCTGCGCACCATGCCATCCACGAAGTAACTACCCGCAAGGGGCACGTAGATGACGTCGTTTGCCTGAACCATGATGTTTCCCGTGGGATCCTTGCCGGTGATTAGCTGGTCCAGATCTATGATCATGCTGCGCCTGGTGCCGTTCTCGGTTCTCACCACGGTGATGGTGTGATCCGCGTCGTCGGTCACCCCTCCAGCCTGGGCAATCACGTCTAAGAGGCTCCGTGGCCCCTTAAGCTCGTAAACAGAGGGGTTCTTCACCTCTCCCAGCACCGACACCCTGTAGTTGTGGTATTCAGTGATGTAGAGGGTCACTTTGGGATGATTTATGTAGGTTTTGTAGGCCTTGGCCACAGCATTTTGGGCCTCTCTAACCGTAAGCCCCCCCAGTTTCACGGGGCCAACCAGTGGTAGGCTGGCGTAACCGTCTCCGCCAATGCGACACTTTACATTGGATAGGGCCTCAACTCCAAAGACCGAAACCTCTACCACATCACCCGGCCCCAAGCGGTAGAGGTTCTCTCCACTTCCCTGGCTAGCCGCCAGGGAGACTATCTGGCTGTTAAAGGCCCTCTGGTGCTCCTTCTCCACCTTACGCTCCACCCCTGGGCTCAGCTTCTCGCCCTCTTCGGGGGAGATGTAAGGAGGAAAAAAGCAGGCAGACAGCGACAGAAGAATCGCCGCTAAACCCGCAAAAAGCTTAGCCTTCTGGCCCAATATCCGGAATAGAGGTCTGCTGCCTTCGGATCCCCTCTTCCTATTCGGTTGGGCTCGTCTCGCTGGCATTGTGGTGTTTACCTCCTCCTCCGGAGTTTCCTGCAGCTATGGCTGCAGCCACACCACCTGCCACCAGTATCCCCGCGCCAATCCAAGCAGAAGAACTCCAAGCAGAAGAGGCACCAACCTCCTCACCTGCTGCCAAGGGCACCATTCCGGCCTCTTTGGGAGACGGTTCCTCAACCGCGCCAGCCGCCAGAGTAACCTGTTCGCAGCTACCTGCAGGCACCCTTCTGGCCACACCACCGGATGGAACGACATTAAACAACCCCTCATCACAGCAGTAAGTCAGGTTGTTCAACTTGTCCACCATCACTCTTCCTGCGGTCCTCGAAGTAGGAGTTCCAGCAACTATTGCCGCTTTTTTTGTTAGTATGTCTATGCGGCCACCCTTTAAAACCTCGCAGTGAAGTGTCCCCTTTTCTAACTTGAGAACCGGCTTTCCTCCAACCTCAGACACCTTCAACACGCTGTTCTCACCCAGTAATACAGACCCTCTTCCAGGAATATCTATTACCGCTTTTCCACTATCCCAAGTGGTTATTACCGATCCAGGAAGAAGGGGAGCTTCACTGTCCTTTTCACCGACGAAAAGTAGTTCTCCAGGGCCTTTAGCACTAACTTTCCCTATCATCTTCACCTTACCTAATGCCAGAACTTGGGCATTAGCTGAGGACGTTATGGCTAAGAATGCCAATAACAACCCCATCACCAACCCATGCCTGATCCTACTCATAATCCCATCCTCCTCTTCATTATCTCTCATTCAAATATCGGCAAACCTCTTCAAAGTCAACAGTCTCTTCAACATCCATGCCAAATAACATGAATTTTTTTCTGGATCAAGTGTTCAAATCTTCCTCCTTACCAAATCTACTATGATTTCCATCTTTACTACAACTTTCCCTCCTTGTCTCTCCCTAAATCAATGGATACTTAATCTCTAACCTTCAGAGAGAGCAAGCATCATGCCAAAGAGATAACAAAGAGAAAATTTTCTTCGGGAGTCACGGAAAAGAAGAGGATTAAGCCCCTAAACCTCCCAAGGACTCGGTAGAAAGAGCTTTGAATAGAGGTGGAGAGCGTAACGGTCTGTCATGCCAGCGATAAAGTCCGATACCCTTCTGGGCAACGGATCAGATTCGTTACCCTTCATAAGGTTTATGTGCTCAGGATGACTCAACAGGTGGTTGTAGAGCTCCTCCACCAACTTGGTGGCTTTGACGAACTCCCTGTAGACCACAGGGGCAGAGTACACCCTCTCGTAGAGAAACCCCCTTAGCTCTGTAACCGCCTGGAGCACCGCAGAGGAGAACCTGACTCTCTCCAGATCGCATTCCAACGAGCTCTTTATCACATCAGTCACCATGGTGTTGATACGACCAGAATGGGTCTCTCCAAGGGCGTGCCTCAATTCCCTTGGTATATCTCCTTCATCCACCAATCCTGCCCTAATGGCATCGTCAAGATCGTGGTTCACATAGGCAATGGCATCGGCAAGCCTAACCACCTGAGCCTCCAAGGTGATGTTCTGAGCCTGTTGTTCCGAGGGCATTATGGAACCCATACCTTTGGAATGGTGCAGTATACCCTGTCTAACCTCGTAGGTGGGATTAAGACCCATGCCATCGTTCTCCAGCTTCTCTACCACCCTGAGGCTCTGCTTGGGATGGTAGAACCCCCCCGGAACTATTTTGTTGAGTACCTCTTCCCCTGCGTGCCCGAAAGGGGTGTGCCCAAGGTCGTGGCCCAAAGCTATGGCCTCAGCCAGATCCTCGTTCAACATCAACGCTCTGGCAATGGTTCGCGAGAGCTGGGCAACCTCCAGGGTATGGGTAAGCCTGGTGCGGTAGTGATCACCTGTGGGAGAGAGAAAGACCTGGGTCTTGTGCTTAAGTCTCCTGAAGGCCTTGGAGTAGATAACCCTGTCCCTGTCCCTCTGAAAGGCCGTTCTGACGGGACAAGGCTCCTCCTCTCTCTCCCTTCCCTGAGTGAGAGCGCTCTTTGCAGCCCGGGGATGCAGGCGTTTAATCTCCCACTCTTCTACGTCCTTCCTGAAGATCCCATTATGCATAGGAGAGATACTACCCTTCCTCTAAACCACCATCAAGTGTAATAAGGGAGCCCATGTGGAGACTAACCGACTACCCGGCGGAGGAGATAGAAGCCGACCTGATCGTCACAGGCCTCTACACCAAGAGGGAGATGGACGAAAGCTCCCTACACCTCGCTAGGCGTATGGGAGGATTCGCACTCAACCACTTGGAAGAGACCAAACTCCCAAAGGGTGAGGGGCTGCTGATCACCTCTCCAAAAGGATGGAGAGCACCCTGGGTTCTCTGGATGGGATTGGGGAATGCAGCCCACTTCTCCATAGATACGCTTAAAGAGGTGCTGCTTAAGTGTACCGAGATCATGAGAGGAATAGGGGTGGAGGCGCCCTGTTTCACCCTTATGGGAGAGGGAGCCCCCTCCCAGATCTCTACTCCTCGCATTGCAGAGGAGATACTAAACCTCACACCCTTCAAGACGGGCGAACTGTTCCATCCACGCAGAGAGGTGCTATACAGCCTATTCTCTGCTCTCCCCAACAGGTTCTACTACAAGCTCTGGTCAGAGCGAAACAAGAAGGAAAACTAAGCCGGAAAGAGACCGGTTGAAAGGTACCTCTCTCCCCCGTCAGGAAAGATCACCACAATCCTTCCCCTTTCCAGGCCTGAAGCCACATCCAAGGCAGCGCAAAGGGCAGCTCCCGAGCTTATTCCCACGAAGAGCCCCTCACGCTTAGGCAACTCCTTGGCCACCCTGAAGGCGTCTTCGTCTGCCACCCTGATCATCCTGTCTGGAACAGATGGATCGAAAATGGCAGGAACCCTGGCCTCCTCCAGGCTCTTTAACCCCTGAATACCGTGGTTGGGCCCTGGCTCAACCCCGACCACCAGGACGCTGGGATCCCGCTCTTTGAGGTACCTGCCAGATCCCATCAAGGTTCCCGAGGTACCTATGCCAGCAACGTAGGCGGTTATCTCTCCACCCGTCTGCTCCCATATCTCCCTGCCAGTGGTCTCGTAGTGAGCCCTTATGTTGGCAGGGTTGTCGAACTGGTTGGGCATGAAATACTTTTCTGGATTGGCCTTGGCCATCTCGTGCGCCCTCTCTATCGCACCGTCGGTTCCCAGCTCTCCGGGAGTCAACTCCAGCTTTGCCCCAAAGGCCAGTAGTATCTGCCTCCTCTCCACGCTCATGGACTCGGGCATGACCACGGTGATGGGGTATCCCTTCACCGCGCAGACCATCGCAAGACCGATCCCCGTATTCCCGCTGGTTGGTTCAAGAACCTCCTTACCAGGGAGTTCTCCTTTAGACTCCGCATCTTCAATGAGGTAAAGGGCGGTTCTGTCTTTTACACTTCCCCCCGGATTCATCCCCTCAAGCTTGGCCCAGATCTCGACCCTATCCGTGGAGTAGGTGTCCAACCGCACCAAAGGGGTGTTTCCTATGGCCTTCAGTATTCCTCTACGCCCACTCATGGGGCGAAGTGATACCACCGCTCACTTTGAGGGTCAATCACCTGCCAGCCAAAGACCAGATATAGGGAGGCAGCGAGAATAAGGAGAGGGGATCTACCTTAGCCCCATTAAGATAGGCCCCCCAGTGGAGGTGAGGTCCGGTAGCCCTTCCGGTACTTCCCACCTTGCCAATAACGCCCCCCTTGTTCACCAACTCTCCCATCTTCACCTTAAAGGAGCTGAGATGGGCATAGAGGGTGAAGAACCCCCTTCCATGGTCCAAAACCACGGTATTTCCAGTGTAGTAAAGCCTCTCTGCAAGTACCACCCTGCCTCCAAAGACCGCCCTCACTGGAGTGCCTGCAGGAGCCGCCAGATCAACGCCGCTGTGAGGGGAAACTGCCACGCCGTTTATCACCCTTCTGGCACCAAAGGGAGTGGTCTTGCGGTATCTGGCCAAGGGCATCATAGGGGCACCACTGGGATACCAGAAGGCACTGCGGTGAGAGAGAATAGCTCTCAGCCTCCTCCTCTGGGCCTCGATTCTCTTCCGAAGGTTTTTGGGAGGAGTCAAGTATCTCTTGTCCAGTCTCAGGCGCGACAGGGGAGCCTCCCTCCTTGAAAGGAGAACTCTGACCCCTGCCAGCTGGACGCCATCCATCCTCTTCACCCTGAGGAGAAAGCCTTTTGCATCCAGTGGAATAGCAATCAGGAGAATTTTATTCCCATCGCCGGGAAGAAGGGAAGTCCTTTTTGTTACTCTGCTTCCCAAAAACAGCACTACCAGCTTTAGGGGAACTCCACTGTCCACTCCTCTCACCCCCACCGCCGCTACGTCCCCCGGGTGGGGCCTGTTGGGATAGAGGTGTATGGTGGTCGTAGCAGCCCCAAGGGGAAAACTCCATAGCACCGCGAAGAGAAGGGTGCTCACCAGAACGCGCATAACGGCACGGAGATTAGCCAAAACTACGCACCAGAGATG
>CAZMTB010000020.1:0-19426 GCA_964569095.1 uncultured Aquificales bacterium | reverse complement strand
AAAGCAGTATTATCCTCTTCATCCCCCGTTCCTCCTTTTTGGGATACTGAAATCTAAGTAGGTGAATTCTAACGGGCTATGTTAGGTGGATCAAGGGAACACTCGCTCTGGTTTTTTAGTGGTTGCGGTGGATCGGCCAATTTTGACAAAGGGGGATGAGAGTGTAAGAGTTCTGCCCCAAATGATTGGCCGGGAGGTAGTTCTGTGAATGAGTTGAAGAGGAGTGGCAAGATAGGGTCTGTGAAGGTGGCCTTGCTGGTGGTGTTTGTTTGGTTGGTGATGACAGGATACGCGTCGGGAGGCGTTGAAAGGTGGAATGCAACCTACGATGGTTACTCCACGGGGATGCTTCCCTTCATGCCCCAGGTGGTTGTTGACGGTGTGGGAGACCGCATACTAGCATACACCGCCTACACGCTGGACTCTTCGGGAGAGATTGCTGAGACCCATTGGCGCGTGGTCAGCTACGACCCCAGTGGGTCCGTCAACTGGGAGCGGGAGGTTAGGGGAACAGAGGGGCTGTGCTATCTCTCTGCACTCACCGTTGATCTCAATAACGACGTCATCGCTGGGGGGGCGGAGAAGAACTCTCGCGGCGACTACGACTGGAAAATCGTAAAGTTCTCTTCAGAGGGATCGGTGCTACTGGAGAGGAGGTACGACAGCGGTCGCGGAGACGATTGGCTCAACGATCTCCAGGTGGATAGCCGGGGAAACATAATCGGAGCGGGTACCTGTGCCGGCGAGTCGGGATTTAACGAGTGGATGGTCAGGTTCTTTTTGACCGACGGTTCTGCCAAAGAGTGGCAGGTGTCGGGTGTCCAAGGGTTTGCATATCGTGTGGCGGTTGATTCCCGTGACGATGTTGTGGTGGGGGGAGAGGTGACGGAGGGAGGAGACAAGGACTGGAAGGTGATCTCCTACGCCCCTGGAGGCACAAAGGTTAACTGGGAGGTGTCTTTCGACAGTTCCCGCGGTGACGACCATCTCTATGACATTGCCGTGGACGAAGGGGGGGACGTGGTAGCCGTGGGCAAGGTACATTCCTCCAAGAGCTACTACGATTACGATTGGCAGGTGATCTGCTACGGTGTTTCCGGCTCGACGGCTACGGTCAGATGGAGTGACAGGATAGACGGGGATGGGGACGATGACTCGGCAAACGGGGTCTCTATTGACGGGGATGGGAACCTTTTTGTTGGGGGGTATGTCTCCAAGGGTGGGTACAGAAAGTGGTTTCTTCTCTCTTACAATGCCACCTCTGGTGTGAAGAGGTGGTCCCAGAACCTGGATGGAGAGGCTGGAGACAGTGCCGTGGGAGACGTTGCCGTTGCAGGTGGAGTGGTGGTGGCTACAGGATACAGCTCTGGCACCAGCTATCGGGACTGGAGGGTGATAGCCTACTCTACAGCGGATGGCTCGTTAAGGTGGGACGACCTGTACGATGGGGGTGACGACGAACTCGCCATGGAGGTGGCCATGGATTCTGGAGGGGGTGCCTTCGTGGCTGGAGTGGAGGGAAAACTCTCCCCTTACCTTGAATTCAAAAGGGTTAGGGTGGCTGACTATGCCGGAGAGGGAGGATTCTCTCCGCCCCTTTTGGATGGACACGTCCTCAAACCCGGCGAGGTTCGTACCATTGAGTCTCCTCCCCAATCCCCTGATCCCCAGAATGGTCTCTATTTGGGATTTGGAGACGTGGTGAGAGGAGGTGCCAGCTTCAAGCTGCAGGCGGCGTTTCCCAGCTACGTGAACGCTGAACGGTCCTTCGAGTACCAGGTAAAGGTGTTCATCGCTGCCCAGCTACCCGACGACTACTCCCGTCTTCTCTACCTCACCGAGGATGGCAGAGTGGAGTATCAACCGCCGGATGCCCTCTCCTCTTGGAGGGAGGCGGTTAAAGGGGGCGTCTCTCCAACCACCATACTTGAGCTTCCCGCTTCCTCTCTCCCTTCGGGGGTCCAGTACTGGTACACCCTGGTGGTTCCCTGGGACGTACCTGACAACTTCGACGGCGTTGATTGGAACGCGGTACCTTGGGAGATAACTGTTGACGTGTTGAACTTGCCGTAGAACCCGGGGAATTGAGGTGGATGAGCGTTATTGGTAGTCCCTTTGAACGGCTTTACCCTCACCTCCTGAGGTTGCAGCGCCCCGGAAGGTACCTTGGGCACGAGATGAACGCCCTGATGCTGCCGTGGGAGGATAGCTCTTTCCGGGTGGTCCTTCTCTTCCCCGACACCTACGAGCTAGGCATGTCCAACATGGGATTCCAGGTGCTTTACCACGCGTTGGCTCGGATTCCCAAGGTGCTGGTGGACAGGGCCTACCTGCCGTGGCCCGATGCTCAGGATCTAATGCGTCAAAGGGGTATACCCCTCTTTGCCCTTGAGAGCAGAAGGCCCTTGCAGGAGTTTGACCTTGTGGGAATCACCCTGCAAACGGAGCTTGCGGTGACCAATGTACTGGAGGCCTTGAGGCTTTCCCAGATTCCCCTCTTGGCGGAGAAACGCTCGGAGAACCACCCTTTGGTACTTGGGGGGGGACCCTGTGCCCTGAACCCCGCCCCCGTGGGGCCCCTATTTGACGCCCTCTTCATGGGTGAGGCAGACGAGGCGATTGCTGAAATCGTAGAGGTCCTTGTGGATACCAAGGGAGAACCCCGCCACAGAAGGTTGGAGGCCCTGGGGAAGGTGGAGGGGGTGTTTCTGCCGTCTTCTCCCAAGGTGGTGAGGAGGAGGGTGGTTAGCCTGGCAGAAACCCCTCATCCCACGAGGTTCTTGGTCTCTCACACAGAGGTGTCCCACCACAGGGTCCCCATTGAGATCATGAGGGGATGCGATCGAGGGTGTAGGTTTTGCCACGCGGGCTTCACCAGCAGGCCCGTCAGGGAGAGACCTGCATCCCAGGTCTGGAGAGTGGCTTTGGAGGCGATCGAGGCGACGGGCCACGAGACCATATCCCTTCTTTCTCTCTCCACCTCGGATCACTCCCAGATTGTTCCTATGGTGAAGGGGTTGGTGCCCCTTCTGAAAGAGAGGATGGTCACCCTCTCGATGCCCTCCCTCAGGGCGGGGTCCCTCACTCCTGAGCTTATGGAGGCGATGGAGGGGCTACGCCGCTCTGGTTTTACCATTGCGCCCGAGGCCGGGAGCCAGAGGTTGAGGCAGGTGATCAACAAGGGGATCACACACCAAGAGATCGTGGATACGGCAAGGCTGGCCTTTGAGAACGGATGGGAGCTGGTTAAGCTCTACTTCATGATGGGGTTGCCCACGGAGACGGAGAGCGATCTGCGGGAGATGGCGAGGGTGGTTAGGGAGGTTATGTCGGTGGCGAGGAAACACGCCAAGAGAAGGGGAAAGGTGCATGTTAGCGTCGCCCCTTTCGTTCCGAAGCCACACACTCCCTTTCAGTGGGAGCCCCAGCTATACCTGGAAGAGCTGGAGGAGCGGGTGGGGTTCTTGAGAGGGGTTATGCCCAGGGGGAGAGCCTTCAACCTTGACATACATGACCCTCGCCAGAGCTTTCTGGAGGCTATTATTGCCAGGGGAGACGAGACGGTCTTCGGCCTCGTAAAGGCCGCCCATGCCGCCGGCTGCAAGATGGACCAGTGGCACGAATGGTTCGACTTCGGCCTCTGGGAAGAGACCATTGACCGGTGCGGGATTGACGTGGACGGCCTGATCCACAGCCGGCTTGAAAAGGATCATCCCTTTCCCTGGGACACGGTGGACGTGGGGGTCTCCAGGGAATTTCTCTGGCGTGAGCGCATGCAGGCCCTCGAGGCCAGAGAGACCCCGAGGTGCAGAGAGAGGTGTTCGGGTTGCGGGGTGTGCAGGGGAGGTACGGCGCCAGAGGTCTTTACTGGAAATCCCCCCCCGGTTCCGAAAGAACCGAGACCTTCTGGGTATCCTTCTCATTCCGCAACCACCAGGTTTCGGCTGTTGTTGAGGCGTATGGGCGAGTCTGCCTTGATTGCCCAGAACTCGTTCACCGAGTTCTTCGTGATGGTGTTGAGGAGATCGGGCGTTCCTTTGGCCTATTCCCAGGGATACCATCCCCAGGCCAAGCTCTCTTTCGCCTTTGCACTTCCCGTTGGGATGGAGAGCATGGGGGAGCCCTGCGAGCTCATCACGGTGGGAGAGCTTTTTGAGGAAGAGTTCCCTTTAAGGGAGGTGAACGGGCACCTGCCTCCGGGGGCGGAGGTGGTGTGGGTGAAAAGACTGGATCCTGGAGCTCCCAGTCTCGCCAAGAGCGTTGAGGCCATTCGGTACCGGGTGGAGATCTCCTCTCCTCCCCTTCGGAGCCTACCTGGGCCGGAGGTGCTGAAGGAGGCGGTATCCCATCCCTTGGTGGAGGAGGTAGAGGTGGAGGATGGCGGGGAGGGATTGGCGTTGAGATTCGTGACGAGGGGGGAGAATGGCAGGTTTGCAAAGCCCTACCAGCTCATGAAGGAGTTGCTGGGATTGGAGGAGGGAGAGGAGCGCTTGCTCAGGGTGGTGAGGGAGGAGATCGTCCTTGGAGGGTGATTCCGTACTCTTCCGAGGGGTGACGCTGCTCTCTCCCAGCGGGGCGCTGAGGGCGCAGCAGGTGCGCTATTGCGGTGGCAGGATTCTCTCCGTGGCTTCTGGGCTTTCTCCAGAGAGGGGAGAGCGCGTGGTTGAGGGTGAAGGAGATTGGCTTCTGCCTCTGGTGCTTGACCTTCACGTGCACGGCGGGGGAGGCTTCTCTTTCCTCTGCGAAGGAGAGGATCTTGGGGTGAATGTGGCCAATGTGCGCCTCGCGTGTAAGGCCCAGTTCTTTGGGGGAACAGGTTGGTTGCTTGCCACCCTGCCCCTCTCCTCCCCCGAGGCTTGGCACCGTTCCCTGGAGGCGATCGAAAAGGCGATTGAACAGCAGAGGGTAGAAGGGCTTGCCGAGGCCAGAATAGAGGGCGTCTATCTTGAAGGACCCTTCCTGAATCCCCAGATGGCAGGGGGGATGGAGGGGGAGATTGTGTCATTGTGGAGCTTCCCTCTCTTTGAAGATCTGCTGGAGCGATTCAAGGGACTGGTGAAGGTGGTGACCCTTGCCCCCGAGCATCCCCTCTCCGAGAGGCTTCTCTCTCTGGCGGAGAGATGTGGGGCCAGGGTCTTCCTTGGTCACTCCTCGGCCACCTTTCAGCAGGCGAGTAGGGCCTTTGAACTTGGCGCTTCAGGAGTGACCCACCTCTTCAACGCAATGGCACCCTACCACCACAGAGAGCCCGGTATTGTGGGGGCGTCACTGCTCTCGAGGGTGCCTTGTGAGATGGTTGCCGAGCCTTCTCACCTTCATTCCGCCTCTTGGCAGCTTGCAGTGAAGCTGAAGGGCGAGAATGGGGTGGTGGCAGTGTCCGACGGTTCTCCCCTGGCCTGTGGCAGGGAAGAGGTGATGTCCTGGATGGGGGAGAGACTCGAACGGTCAGGTACGGCCTCCACGAGGGAGGATGGAAGGTTGTGTGGCACTGCAGTCTCCCTGCTGCAGGGCCTTGCCCTGCTAAGCCGCAAAGGAGGACTCCCATTGCACCAGGGTATGACGACGGCCACCGAGAATCCGGGCCGTCTCCTGGGCTTGAGGCTTTCTCCCTTCCTGGCGAGGGGATACCGGGGGCCGGTAGCCCTTCTGCGCATGGGTTTTGAGGTACCAGAGGTAGAGGTGTTCGTTTGAAGAAGAGGCGCGTTGTGGTTGCCTTGAGCGGTGGGGTGGACTCTGCCGCCGCCGCGGCCCTTCTGTTGAAGGAGGGTTACCGGGTGGAGGCTATCACCATGGATACCGGGTACGCCTCAGTCTCTGGGGCGGTGGCAGTGGCGGAGCGCCTCTCGGTCCCAATCAGGGTGGTGGACCTGAGACGGGAGTTTGAGGAGCTGGTGGTGAGGCCCACCTTAGAGTACTACCAGCGGCTCCTCACACCAAATCCATGCGCGTGGTGCAATCTACACCTCAAGTTTGGTCTCCTCGCCGAGGAGGCCTTTCAGAGAGCGGGTCTCTACGCCACGGGACACTACGCCTGTTTAGAGAGGCAAGGGGAGGGGGTATCTCTTCGAGAGTCCCCCTCTCCAGACGCATCGTCCCAGAGCTACTTTCTCGCCTTGGTGCCAAAGGAGCGGTTGAAGGGGGTTCTTTTCCCCCTTTGCGGTAGGTCGAGGACCTACGCGGAGGTGGTTGTGAAAGGGCTTGGCGTACCCGTCCGGGGGGGAAAGAGCCAAGACCTCTGTTTTCTACCCTCGGGGGGCATAGCCGACTTCCTCGCCTCCCGTAGGGTGAAGATCTCTCCCGGGAATGTGGTTGACACCTCGGGCAGGGTGTTGGGTACCCACAGGGGGCTTCACCTCTACACCCTGGGTCAACGCAGGGGGGTTGGAGCAGGGGGTACCAGTTCCAGGAGGTACGTGGTGGGGTTTCATCCCGAGAGGTCGGAGCTCGTCGTGGGGAGCAGGGAGGAGGCGGTTTCCAAAGAGGTGTGGGTATCTTCTCCAAACTGGGTCTCTTCCCCTCCAGTGGCGGGGGAGGAGGTGACCATTCGCCTGCGCTACCGACAGAGGGGAGTGGAGGCCACGGTTCTCTCGGTGGAGGATAACTGCACGAGGTTGAGTTTGTGCCGTCCTGAGGTGGTGGTGCCTGGCCAGTTGGCTGTCCTGAACCGGGGAGAGGAGGTGCTGGGGGGAGGCGAGATTGAGAAGCCCCTCGCCGTGAGGTAGAGTTCTCGCAGGACGAGGGGGAGACTTTGTAGTAGACAGGAGGAGAGGGATGGATCTTGAGCTAACGGGCAAGGTGGCCTTGGTTGCCGCTGCCACCCGTGGTCTTGGCAGGGCCGCCGCGGAGGCGTTGGCGAGGGAGGGTGCCTCGGTTTATCTCTGTGGCAGGACCCCCAGGGCCATGGAGATTGCTGAGGAGATCGCCAGGTCAACCGGTTCCGAGGTGGACGGGTGCGTGGCAGATGTCTCCACGCCCATGGGAAGGGACATTCTATTCCGTAAGGCCAGCGACAGGTTTGGGAAGATAGACATTCTGGTCACCAACGCAGGTGGACCCCCTGCTGGTGTTTTCGAGGATTTTGACGACAGTTTCTGGTACGAGGCCTTTGACCTGAACTTCATGAGCGTGGTGGGATTGGTGCGGTGGGTGATACCGGGGATGAAGGAGAGAGGATGGGGGAGGATCGTGACCATCACTTCCATCGCTGTGAAACAGCCCATTGAGGGGCTCATCCTCTCAAACGCCGTGCGTACAGGAGTGGTGGGGCTGGTGAAGAGCCTCTCGAAGGAGCTTGCCCCCTACGGGATAACGGTGAACAACGTCTGTCCCGGTTACACCGCTACGGAGAGGCTCGTTGAGCTTGCTAAGTCGATTTCAGAGAAGGAGGGGATCCCCGAGAGTGCGGTTGAAGATCGCTGGTGCCAGCAGATTCCTCTGGGACGCCTGGGTAGGCCGGAGGAGCTCGCCGCTCTCATTGCCTTCCTTGCCTCTGAAAGGGGTTCCTACATCACCGGTGCGAGTATCCCGGTGGATGGCGGTTTCTTCGCAGGACTCATGTGAGGTGTAGATCCGTGAATAGAGAGGAATTTTTCAAAGAACTCCACCAGGTCAACGACGCCAAATTGCTACTCTTGGTAATGGATGGCCTGGGGGGACTTCCCGTAAAGGACGGTAAGACCGAGCTCGAATTTGCCCATACACCGAACCTGGACAACTTGGCGAGGCGTTCCACCCTGGGTTTGAGCCATCCAATATCCAGGGGGATCACCCCAGGTAGCGGGCCCTCTCACCTTTCGCTCTTTGGATACGATCCCTTTGCCTACGACATCGGCAGAGGGGTTCTGGAGAATCTGGGTCTGGGAGTGGAGTTGGGACCGGGAGACGTGGCAATACGGGGCAACTTTTGCACCGTAAGCTATGAAAATGGAAGGCGAATAGTCGTAGACAGGAGGGCAGGTAGGATACCGACGGAGGAGAACAGGAGACTCTGTTCCCTGCTCCAGGAGAGGTTGGGTGAGTACGGGGGAATCTCTGTCACCTTCACCCCCGGCATGGAGCACAGGTGTGCCATAAGGCTGAGGGGAGAGGGATTGGGTGCGGCCTTGAACGATACGGATCCTCAAAAGACGGGGCTTGAACCTCTTCCCTTCGAGCCTAAGGACGAGGAATCGCAAAAGACGGCGGAGATTCTTGAGGGGTTGTTGGAGGAGGTTGCCGAGGTCCTGAAGAACGAGAGGGCCAACTTTCTTCTCTTGAGGGGAATTGCCCATTGCCCCCACATACCTCCCATGAAGGAGGTGTTTGGGTTGAAGGCAGCAGCCATAGCCACCTATCCCATGTACAGAGGGCTGGCACAGCTTGTGGGGATGGAGGTTCTTCCCGTTGATGGCATGGGGGTGGAGGACGAGTTCGCTACCCTGGAGACCTATTGGGCCGACTACACCTTCTTCTACCTTCACGTGAAGAAGACCGACTCCTACGGGGAGGATGGTGATCCCGACGCAAAGGTGTCGGTCATTGAAGAGGTGGATGGGCTGCTGCCCAGGATAGAGGCCTTGAAGCCCGATGTGCTGGTGATCACCGGTGATCATTCCACTCCGTCTGTGATGAAGGGTCACAGTTGGCATCCCAATCCTCTGCTCATCTCTTCGCCTTTCGTGATTCCCGACGGAAGCACGGAGTTTGGAGAACGAAGCTGTATGCGGGGCGGACTGGGACACGTAAACGCCATGGACGTTCTGCCGTTAATGATGGCCCATGGCATGAAACTGAAGAAGTTTGGAGCTTGAAGGAGGGAGAATAGATGCTGAGAAGAACCTTGATACCAATGGTGGCCATTCTCTTGGTGGCGTCCTCTGCCTACGCTGGGGTGATTCTGAAGAGCGAATCGAAGATATACGGTTCCCAGCGGATCAATGCCCAGACTACCCTCTACCTAGAGAGGGATAGGATGCGCATGGAGACCACCGACGACACCGGCGAGAAGGAGGTGGTGATATTCAGGAAAGACAAGCAGCTCTTCTGGGTGATAGATCCCAAGAAGGGCACCTACACCGAGATAACCAAGGCACAGCTGAGGCAGATGAAGCGCCAAATGGACGAGTACAAAAGGGAGATGGAGGCAGCTATGAAGAACATGCCTCCTGAACAACGGGCCATGGTCGAGCAGATGATGAAAGAGCAGATGCCCACGGTTCCCGATGAGCCCCAGATCGACTACCGCAAGGTGGGTAGTGGAAAGGTGGGCAGGTGGTCGTGCACGAGGTACCAGGGTTTCTCCAAGGGCAGAAAGGTAGAGGAGGTGTGGGTGGCTCCGTTCTCCAAGCTCGGCATCAGGGCCTCTGACTTCGAGATCCTGGAGGAGATGGGAGGGTTTTTCGACGAGTTCTCCCAGGGTTCGAGTAACTCTCTGGTTGGGGATACGAAGAAGTGGATGTACACCTTCAACGGTTTCCCCGTGAAGACGGTCTCTTACGAGAAGGGGAGAGTGGTTTACGAGGACAGGGTGGTTGACTTGAGACGCTCCTCGCTGTCCCAAACCCTTTTTGAGCTTCCCCGCGGACTCAAAAAAGAGACGTTGATGCCAACAGATAGGTAGATTCTTCCTTGACCGGAGGCCCCTTGGAGATGTAGAGGGCACTTGTTGAGGCCAAACGTCTTTTGATTTGGGGGTGCATAAGAGCATGGTGAAGAGAGAGAAGAAGGATTACCTCATCCAGTCACTCTCCAACGCCCTTAGCATATTGGAGCTCTTCTCCATTGAGAGGGAGGAGTACGGGATGGGGGAGATAGCGGGTATTCTGGGGCTCAAAAAGCGGAATGCGGAGAGGTTGCTGAACACCTTGGAGAGGCAGGAGTACCTTGAGCGCAACAGGATCACCGGTAATTACAGGCTGGGCTTCAGGGTGTTTGAGCTGGGACAGAGGTACAAGGAGCAGCTTTCGTTGATGAAACAGGCCTCTCCAGTGGTGAGAGAGCTTTCTCGCCGTAGTGGGGAGACCTCTTACGCGGGGGATCTTAGGGGTGAGTACGTTGTCTATCTGGTGGCGGAGGAGTCTAACAAGCACATAAGGGTGGTTTCACGCTTGGGAATGAGGTTCTATCCACACACCACTGCCCTGGGTAAGGCCATTCTCGCCTTCTCCGAGGATGGGGTGGTTGACAAGATATTTCCTGAGGAGGCTCTTCCTACCAAAACACCGAACACCATCACCTCCAAGGCCCGGTTGAAAGAGGAGCTGGCAAGGGTGAGAGAAGAGGGATATGCCCTTGACATGGAGGAGGAGGAAGAGGGAGTTATCTGCGTGGGAGTGCCGGTGTTTGATTACAATCTGAGGGTTGTAGGTGGCATCTCAATCTCTGGACCTGCTACCAGGCTATCCAAGGAGCGCGTGGAAGAGGAGCTGGTTCCCCTGGTGAAAGAGGGGGGAGAGCAGGTGTCCAAAAAGCTGGGCTTCAACATAGGCAAGAGGATTCACGAGGCGGTAGAGGTGTAGGAATCGTCTGTTGAAGGTTGTTGCCCTTTTCGCGGCGGTGGCCCTTATAATCTCCTTCCTATCCGACAGGGAGAAGACGAAGAGGGCGGTCACGGTGGCCTGGAGGAGGTTCTTCAAGCTGATAGGGGACTTTGCCCTTCTCCTCGTCCTCGTATCAGTTGCCCTTACCCTTTTGCCTCCCCAAACCATAGTCAGATACCTGGAAGGCCCGGGGTTGTTCTTGGGTAGTGTTATCGCTGCCCTCGTGGGTTCCGTGGCATTCATTCCTGGCTTCATCTCCTATCCCCTGGCGGGAATCCTGCACGGCAAGGGTGTTCCTTACACGGTGATTGCCTCCTTCGTTACCACCCTGATGATGGTGGGCTTTCTCACCTTTCCCCTGGAGAGGCGGTTCTTGGGAACCAAGCTGGCTTTGGTACGCAACCTCACCTTTCTATTTATTGCCCTTCTGGTATCTCTGGGGATAGGGGTGCTCTACGGAGAGATCCTGTGAGCGGCAGGGCTAAAGAACGGCCATTCTTGCGCAGGCCGGCAACGGTGGTTGTGCTACTCTACGCTCTGGCTGTAGCCATCTCTTGGGCGTGCGATTACAGGCCGGGAATAACGATGGGCCTTAACCTCCTGGACTTTGCCAAGCAGATGTTCTCCATACTACCCTTCGTTTTCGTGCTGATAGGGCTCTTCGAGGTGTGGGTTCCCAGGGAGACCATTGAGGCCCATATGGGCGTGGAGTCTGGATGGAAGGGCTACCTTTGGGCGGTCTTGCTGGCCAGTCCAATGGCCGGTGGACTCTACGTGAACCTGCCCATAGCCCACAGCCTTTACAGGAAAGGTGCCTCTTGGGGAGTGGTGCTAACCTACATCGGGGCGGGTAGCCTCTGCCGCATACCCATGTTGCTCTTTGAGTCCTCCTTTTTAGGCATCAAGTTTTCTCTCTTGAGGCTTATGCTCTCTCTCCCCTTGGTGATTGGCACCTCAATTGCCATTGGTAGGGTGCTGGAGAAGAGGGGATACCAGCTCAACCCTGTGGATTAACGAACCCCCTCCCAGAAGGGAGGGGGCCGGGATTGCTCATCAATACTGGGCCAGCTTCCAGGCGCCGTTGTG
Source organism: uncultured Aquificales bacterium (assembly GCA_964569095.1). Lineage (GTDB taxonomy): Bacteria > Thermosulfidibacterota > Thermosulfidibacteria > Thermosulfidibacterales > JALWSI01 > JALWSI01. Next base: position 7,823 of record CAZMTB010000020.1, on the reverse strand, counting down.
CACGGTTACGATCACCATGGAACTGGTGTCGAGGCCGTTGTGGTCTTTGGGGCTCATGTTGTAGACCCCGCTGATTCCTACGTAGTTGGTTGTGTGCTCTATTGCGCTCCGGAGTAGGTCCTTGTTGGTTCCAACCTTGGCGATGGCCCTGGCCAGAATGTTTATGGCGTCCCAGGCGTATCCTGAGTGGGTGTTGATGGGGAACCGGGTGTTAAAGTGGTAGACGTCGTTGTAGAGGTGGACGAAGTGGGCAATCACCCTCTTTTGAGGGTCGCTGTCGGGAAGGGATGCCCAACACATCAGTTTGGTGGCGGGCATGATGTTGCCCTCTGCGGCCTTTCCGGCAAGCTGTATGTACTTGGGTCCGGGCAGCCCGTGGCACTGAACCAGGGGAACCTTTATTCCAAGCTGCTTCACGTTCTTCGCCACAATTGCACCTGCGGGTCCTATGGTCCAGCAGATTATTGCCTGGGGCTTCTTTGCAGCTATCTTTGAGAGCTGGCTGGTCATGTCGGTGTCACGGGGTGCAAAGCTCTCTTTTGCCACGATGGTTATTCCAAACTGGGGTGCAAGCCTCTCTATCTGCCGCTTTCCGTCTTGTCCAAATCCGTCAGAGGCCGTGATTATGCCCACCTTCTTGATACCCTTGCTCTTCAAATATCCCATCACCTTCTTCACCGCGGTGGAGGAGCGCTGGGGGGTCTTAAATATCCAGCGGGCGGTTCCAAACCTGCCTCCCTCCATGATTACCGGGTCTCCTCCAACGGTCATGATGGTGGGCACTCCTGCTCTCTCGATGATTCTCTTCACCGCCATCCCGGTTCCCGTGCGGGTTGGGCCGATTATGGCGTCTACCTTGTCCACGTTGATAAACTTCTTGACGATCATCACGGCCTTGGTGGGGTCTCCCTCGGTGTCTCCAAATATGAGGTGTATCGGACGGCCGTTGATTCCGCCCTTCTTGTTGATCTCGCTAACCGCCATCTGGGCCACCAGCTTGGTGGGAGTTCCAATGAAAGCCGCCGGGCCAGACAGGGCGAAGAATGCCCCTATCTTTATTGGACGGTGGTTTTCTGCCCTTACCTGGGGTGCCAATGCAGCAAGCCCAAAGGTAAGCGCCAGCACTGCTATTGCGATTCTCTTCATGCTCTTCCTCCTGATTTCTACTTTAGAGTTTTCCGTCTCTTCTATGCCCCTTCTCCGAAGGGATGTCTCTCTTTAGGGAGCGTCTCCCCTTCATCTCATGGCGCACCACCTCCTCCGTTTGCCCAGGTAGGCCTGAATGATCTCTCTTCTTCCCCTCAACTCTTCGGGGGTGCCTGATGCCTCTATGGTTCCGGTGTTCATTATGTAGAGGCGGTCTGCCACAGAGAAGGATAGATGCACGTTCTGCTCCACCAGAAGCACGGTTACTCCAGACCTTGGTAGCTCTTTGATCACCTTGAAGATCTCTTTCACCATGACCGGTGCCAGGCCCAAGGAGGGTTCGTCCAGAACCAGCAGGGATGCCCTGCTCATCAGCGCCCTGCCTATGGCCAGCATCTGCTGCTCTCCTCCGCTCAGGGTGCCCGCTTGCTGCCTTCTCCGTTCCCGGAGGACGGGAAATAGGTTGAAGACCCGTTCCATGTCCTCCATGATGGAAGCCGAGGCCTCCCTTCCCATGCGGTGGTAAGCGCCAATCTCCAGGTTCTCCTCCACGCTCATTGGCGAGAAGACGAGGCGCCCCTCGGGCACCTGGGAGATTCCCAGCGAGACTATCTCTGCCGGGGGGAGGTTGGTGATCTCTTCTCCTTTGAAGAGGATTCTTCCCTCGTGGGCGTGGACCATTCCAGATACGGCGTTGCAGATGGTGCTTTTGCCGGCGCCGTTCCTTCCAACGATGGCCACTATCTCCCCCTCTTCAACATCCAGACAGATCCCCTTTAGGGCGGTTATGCCCCCGTAGCTAACCTGTAGATCTTCGATCTCAAGCAGCATAGGCCTCTGTCCCCAGATATGCCTCTATAACTTTGGGGTCTTCCTGCACCTCTTGTGGGCTCCCCTGGGCTATGATCTCTCCTTTGTTTAAGACCACCACCCGGTGAGAGAGGCCCATCACCAGATCCATGTCGTGGTCTATCAAGACCACCGTTTTACCCATCGAGTGTATGCGGGCTATCAGCTCCATTAGCTCCATGGTCTCCTGGGTGTTTAGTCCCGCGGCGGGTTCGTCCAAGAATAGTAGCTCGGGATCTGCAGCCACTGCCCTTGCCATAACCACCCGCCTTTGCTCCCCGTAGGGGAGCCCACCGGCTCTCAGTAGGGCCTTCTCTTCAAGCCCAAAGAGGAGCAGCATCTCCCAAGCCCGTTGTAAGAGGCTCTCCTCTTCCCTCCTAACTTTGGGAACACCCAGAAAACTGGCTACCGGTCCGCAGCTGCCCTGTAGGTGTAGCCCTACCAGTACGTTCTCCAAGACGCTCATGGTGGGGAATACCTGGACGTGCTGGAAGGTTCTGACTATCCCCTTTGACGCTATTCTGTGGGAGGGGAGGCCTGTTATCTCCTCTCCCTTCCACCACACCCTTCCCCCCGAGGGAGGTTCAATACCGGTTATCACATTTACGGCGGTGGTCTTTCCTGCACCGTTTGGTCCAATCATCCCAAGGATCTCCCCTTTCTCAACCGAAAAGCTCACTTCTTGGAGGGCCCTTACCCCGTTGAAGCGCTTTGAGAGGAGCTCCACTTTGAGAATGGTGGAGACCTGCGTGGATGGACGCGGAGCCTCTGTGATCGGCGTAGCGGTTGCCCTTTGCACGGAAGGGCCGCGTTCATCCTGGCGTTTGCGCAATAGGTTGCCTACCATGCCTGCTACTCCCTGGGGGGCTTTAACCAGCATGCCCATGAAGACCGCTCCGTAGATGAGGTCCTTGTAGTCGTCGAAGACGTGCAGCAGTTGTGGCAGGGGGGTGAGAAAGGCCGCTCCTGCCACGGAGCCCCATATGCTTCCCATGCCTCCCACTATCACCATGGCCACCAGCTCTATTGAGAAGAAGATGTCAAAGGTTTTGGGACTGATGAAGGTCAGATAGTGGGCGTAGAGGCATCCGGCCAGGGAGGCGAGAGTGGCACTGAGCACGAACACCATCAGCTTGTTGCCTGCCACATTCACTCCCAAGGCCCCTGCGGCCAGATCCCCGTCTTTCAGTGCCCTCAGGGCCCTACCGGTTCGGGAGTGGATCATGCTGAAAAGGCCTGCCGCTACCACGAAGAAGATGCCCCATATCAGGTAGTAATAGGCCCTGTCGCTCTCTAAACAGAGTGTGCCGAGGGAGAGGTTCGGTATTCCAGAGAAACCAGACACACCGCCGGTAACCTCCTCCCACTCCACCAGGATCACCGAGACTATGATGTTGAATCCCAGGGTGGCCATCACCATGTAGTGCCCCTTCAACTTGAGGGTTGGTATTCCCAGAAGCAGGGCGACCACGGCGGTGGTTCCCAGGGCTATGGGAATGGTTGCCCAGGGGGAGAGACCGTAGGAAGCCGACAGCACTCCCGACATGTAGGCTCCCATCCCGTAGAAAGCGGCGTGTCCCAACGAGATTTGCCCAGCGTAGCCTATGAACAGGGTTAGACCTGCAACCATCATGGTGTTTAGTCCCACTATGCTTAGCACATTGAGGTAGTAGGGGTTGCTGATGACAGACGGTAGTAACCCCATGGCCACCGCCAATAGGGCGAGTACCGTGAGGTGAGGTTTAAGCTCCCCTCTCATACCCTCTCCCCCTCGCCTTTGCCCAGGATTCCCCTGGGTCTCACGAACAGTATGAGCAGGAGCACCAGGAAGGCGATGGCGTCTTTGTAGGATGACGATACGAACCCCGCTCCCAGAGATTCCAGCACCCCCAGAAGCAATCCCCCTGTCACTGCCCCCACCACGTTGCCGTAGCCTCCTAAAACCGCTGCCGAGAATCCCTTTAGCCCTATCATCACTCCCGTATCGAAGGAGACGGTGGTTATGGGAGTGATCAGCACACCCCCTACTGCCCCCAAGGCACCACTCAACAGGAAGGCCAGTAGTCTCACCCTCTCCACGGGAATCCCCATGAGCATTGCGGCTCGGGGGTTGCACGCCACTGCCCTCATGGCCTTGCCGTAGCGAGTAGAGTTGAAGAACCAGAACAGCACCCCCACCACAAGCAGGGTTACTGCGAAGATCCAGAGGCTCTGTGGGAGAAGGTATGCTCCAAGTATCTCTACCGGTTCATCTCCAGAGAACGGTGGAAGGGCCAGGGGTCTTTTGCCCCATACCAGTTTGATTACCCCCCGTATGAAGATGGATGCTCCTATGGTGATGAATATGAGGATGAGTATCTCGTCCGATGTAGCCGGGCGGATCAGGAATCGTTCTATTAGCACTCCCACGGCTGCTACCGCCAGAACGGATAGCAGAAAGGCAAGAGGGAGGGGTAGGTGCACGCCTACCAGGAGGGTGACCATGAACATACCCCCTAGAGTGAGAAAGTCGCCCTGGGCGAAGTTTACTATGCCTGTTGCGTTGTGGATCAGGCAGAAACCCAAGGCGATGAGGGCGTAGATGCTGCCTGTGGCCAGGCCAGAGAAGAGAAACTGGGCGAAGAGGTGTGCCTTCATCTCTGGCCCCTTTCAAGTGAAAGGGGCTGCGAGCCAAAGCCCACAGCCCCTCTTCTTTCCTTGATGGCCGTGGGCTTTGGTCTGCCCACGGCCAATGAGATCATCTCATGCGGCTCCCAGGCAGACCACGCCCCTGCGCCACCACCAGAAGCCGCTGCCCTGAACCGTTATCACTCGCCTTGCCATGTTTCTCTTTCTTTCAAAGGTGACGAGGCGTGTCAAGCGTTATCCCTTTCTCTCTTTGGGAAGCACCACCTTTGAAAGGTCGGCTATTCCTTTGAAGAGGTTGGAGATCCTTTTCAAGAGGGAGAGTCGGTTCTTCTTAACCCTCTCATCCTTGTCCATCACCAATACGTTGTCGAAGAAGGCGTCAACCTTCTCTTTCAGGGCAACGATCTTGGCAAGGGCTCCAGAGTAGTCCTCCCTCTCTTTTGCCTTCTCCACCTCTGGTTCTATCCTCTTCACCTCTTCGAACAGGGCCTTTTCTGGTTCCTCTTTCAAGAGGGACTCGTCCACCTGGGTCTCCTCGAATCCTTCAGGAATGATGTTCACTACGCGCTTGAAGGTGGTCATGAGCTGCTCGAACTGGGGGTCCTTGCTAACTTCTAACAGGGCCTCTACCCGTTTAAGGGTCTCTACCACGTCGTCGAAGGCCTCTGAGAGTACAGCATCCACTAGGTCTTGCCTGTACCCTTGTCCCACCAGTTGGTTGTAGAATCTCTGCCTCACGAAGGAGATCACCTCTTCTTTGATCTCCTCAGCCGGTCTCTCCATCTTCTCGGAGAGTAGGTCGGCAGAGGCGTTAACCAGCTCGGCTAGGGAGAGCCTGAACCCTTTATCGGCGATGGTTCTCAGCAGACCCAGAACGTCCCTTCTTATCCCGTACGGGTCCTCGGACCCCGTTGGTATCAGACCTATGCCGAAGCATCCCACAATGGTGTCGAGCCTGTCGGCTATGCCCACGATCGCCCCCGTTGTGGTTTTGGCGACCTCGTCTCCTGCAAACCTGGGCAGGTAGTGCTCGTAGATTCCATCGGCAACCTCGGGATCTTCTCCCTGGATTCTTGCGTACTCCCTGCCCATCACCCCTTGAAGCTCGGGAAACTCGTACACCATCTGGCTCTCAAGGTCGGCCTTTGAGAGGATGGCGGTGCGGTCCACCAGCGTTTCTTTGTCGGGGGCGACCTTCTGGGCGATCTTCTTGGCCAGTTCCCTGAAACGCATGACCTTCTCGTATGAGGTGCCGAGCTTCTCTTGGAACACCACGTCTTTCAGCTTCTCGAAGTAGCGTTCCAAGGGAACCTTTTTATCCTCTTCGAAGAAGAACTTTGCGTCTGCCAGCCTCGCCTTGAGCACCCTCTCGTTCCCTTCCACAATGAGGTCCATGTTGTCAGTCACCATGTTGCTGACCACCACAAAGTGGGGAAGCAGCTCTCCCTTCTCGTTGAAGATGGGAAAGTAGCGCTGGTGTTCTTTCATGGGAGTTATCAGCACCTCTTTTGGCAGAGATAGGTACTCTTCCTCAAAGGTGCCTCGTAGGGGAACCGGGTACTCCACCAGGAAGTTGATCTCGTCCAATAGATCCTCGTCCTCCATGGCGGTTCCCCCGACCTCTTGGGCCTTTTGGGTAACGCCTTCCCAGATGGTCTTCTTCCTCTCTTCGTGGTCCACGATAACGTAGGCTTCCCTGAGCCTCTCCTGGTATCCTTGGGGGCTTTCCAGGGATATGGCCTGGGGCGCCAGGAATCTGTGCCCGTAGGTGACCCTGTCGCTCTTTATGTCTTCAATGGAGAAATCTATCACCTCTTCTCCGAAGAGGGCCAGTATCCAATGAATGGGACGGGCGAACCTGAAGTCGTAGTCTGCCCAGCGCATAGACTTCTTGAAGGGAATCTTCGCCATGAGGTTAGGGAGGAACTCTCGGAGAATCTCTTTGGTCTCCCTGCCAGCCTCGCGCTTCACCACCGAGAGGTACTCTCCTTTGGGCGTGGTCACCCTCTCCACCTGGTCGAGACTAACCCCCTGGGACTTGCAGAATCCCTCTGCCGCCTTGGTGGGATTGCCTTCGGAGTCGAAGGCCACTGATGCTGGGGGGCCCATCACTCTCTCTTCCTTGTCTCGCTGGTTTTCTGCCATATCCAGCACCCTGAGCACCAACCTGCGTGGAGTGCCCCAGGTGATTATCTCGCCGTGGTCTATCCTCTGGTTCTCCAGCTCCCTCTTCACCATTTTGCCCATTGCCTCCAGGGCCGGCAGCATGAAGCTGGCGGGAATCTCCTCAACTCCTATCTCAAAAAGCAGCTCTCTCCCCATCCTTTGGTTCTCCCTCCTTTTCGTGAAACAGCGCGCTCTGAAGGTGAGGCACCGTTCTCCAACCCAATATCCCTATCCTGCTTCCTTCGCAAGGGCCTCTATTCCTTCGAGAATCTCTTCTGGCGTGAAGTACCACGCGGGCTTCGTGAGCGACCTTACTGTGCAGCGTCTGACGATGGCGTTCACGTCTTCCACCATCTGCCCTGTGTTCATCTCCACCACCATCAGGGTGCGTCCCTCCTCGTCGAGGCTGGCGATGGCCTTTTTGGGGAAGGGAAATAGGGTTTGGGGACGCAACATGCCCACGGAGATGTCCTTCTCCCTTGCCCATCGTATGGCAGTCTTGGCTATGCGGGCTGCGGTTCCGTAGGCCACCACCACCAGCTCGGCGTCTTCGAGGAAGAACTCTTCGTATCGGGTCTCTTCCTTCTCCATGCGTCTGTACTTCTCTGCCAGGGCACGGTTGTGCTCTGTTAGGGCGCCCATCTCCAGAAACAGGGACTTTGCCAGCTTGGGGCTTCTTCCCCTGCATCCCCTCAGGGCCCAGGGACGTTCGGTGGCGAAGGGATCTACCCACTCTTCGGGCATATCAACCGCCTCCATGAGTTGGGACAAGAGGGCATCTCCCAGAACCACCGCTGGGTTTCTGTACTTGTGAGAGAGTTCGAAGGCCAGAAACACCATGTCAACGGCCTCTTGAACGTTTGAAGGGGCGAGCACGATGGTGCGATAGTCGCCGTGGCCTCCCCCTTTGACTGCCTGGAAGTAGTCGCCTTGGGAGGGCTGAATACCACCGAGTCCTGGCCCTCCGCGGTTCATGTTCACCACAACCGCTGGGAGCTCTGCTCCTCCGAGGTAGGATAGACCCTCTTGCATCA
>CAZMTB010000019.1:0-3184 GCA_964569095.1 uncultured Aquificales bacterium | reverse complement strand
ACCTCTTTCTGAAGGTAGAAAACCTTGACCCCTTGCTTTATCAGGCTGTCGATACGAGCCTTGGGTAAAAACACCCCCGCCTTTTTGTAAAGAACCATCTCTCCTTGCAGATTAAGATAAAGGGCAACATCAGTAGCATTTTCTGGGGATAGGAGTTCTATGGGCACTTCAACCAAGTCAACTCCTGAACCAGCAGCTATTTCACCCACGGACCTCTCCTCCCTTCGTCACAGTAGATCACAATAGAAAAGCTTCTTTTTCGCTCCCCTCAACCCACGCTACAGGAGTATAAAACGAGTTATATGATAAAAGCAACTAATTAGAATCAAGATTTGCTGCATCCCCCTATTTACAACGCCACCAACATAGTTTAAATGAGACTAAAACCAAAGGCGAAGGAGGAATAGAGGCATGGAGCTCGAGACTATCCTTTACACGGTGGAAGATGGAATAGCCGTGGTGAAGATAAACCGGCCCAAGGTGCTAAACGCCCTGAACCACAAGGTTATGGAAGAGCTTGAGCTTGTGATGCTGAAGATAAAGGAAGACCCCTCGGTGAAGGGGGCAATAATAACTGGAGAGGGAGAGAAGGCCTTCGTGGCCGGCGCCGACATTCAGGAGATCACCAAGTTGGACGCCAACTCTGGCCTTGAGTTCTCCCTAAAGGGACAAAAGGTGTTCCGCCTGATCGAGACCCTGGGCAAGCCGGTAATAGCCGCCATAAACGGCTTTGCCTTGGGTGGAGGGTGTGAGCTGGCCATGGCCTGCACTCTCAGGGTGGCCTCTGAGAAGGCCAAACTGGGCCAGCCCGAGGTGAACCTCGGAATCATACCCGGCTACGGTGGAACCCAGCGTCTGCCAAGGCTTGTGGGCAAGGGTAGGGCCCTCGACTTGCTGATCACCGGCAGGATGATCGACGCAAGCGAGGCCCTCCAATGGGGACTGGTGAACAAGGTGGTTCCTGCCGAAAACCTCCTTGAAGAGGCAAAGGGGCTTCTCAAGCTGGTACTCTCAAAGGGTCCCTTGGCGGTGAAGTACGCCATAGAGGCCCTGGACAGGGGGCTGGAGGTGAGCATGGAAGAGGGTCTGAGGATAGAGGCAGACCTCTTTGGGCTCTCCTGCGCAACCGAGGACATGAAGGAGGGAACCAAGGCCTTCCTGGAGAAGAGAAAGGCAGAGTTCAAGGGTAGATAGTTCCTTCATCCCTCTTTGGCGACAGGGGAGGAGACCCAGGTCTTCTCCCCTCTTTTTCTTCCCCCAAACCCGAATCCCCTTGACCAGGAGGTTTCCCTGTGGTTTAGGGGGCACCCACAGCGACAGCGGGGGTCGCCAAAGCAGACCTCGGAAGAGACGAAAGGAGGAGAAGCGACTTGAAACGCACCTTTCAACCCAAGAACAGGCGTAGAAGAAGGAGAATGGGCTTTCTTGCAAAGATGAGATCCCCATCGGGAAGGAGAATCATAAAAAGGCGCAGGGCAAAGGGCAGAAAGCGCCTGGCGGTTCAATAGACGCCCTTTTGGCAACAGGCTGCCCCCTGAAGGTGAAGCAAAACCAGAGGTTTCCCAAAAGGTGCCGCCTTCAGAGGCGAGGGGAGTTCTTAAGGATCTACAACGAGGGAAAGAGAATAGCCAGCAGGCACCTGGTGCTTCACTATCTGGAGGGGGATCCTCACAAGGGGCCCAGGATAGGAATAACGGTAACAAGAAAATGCGGTAAGGCAGTTAGGAGAAACAGGTGGAAACGGCTGATTCGGGAGGTCTACAGGCTCCATCGTTCCCAGATACCCACGATCGACTTCGTGGTCACGGTGAAGAGAGGAGTGGAGACACCCCCTTTCCAGGTGTTGGAGAAGGAGCTTATCGATCTCTGGAGGCGAATTGCCCGAGACCTCAATCCCCCTGGGTCAGAACGATAAAGATGGGAATATGGGGATACCGTCTCTTCGTCTCGCCTCTCTTCCCCCCCTCGTGCCGGTTCACTCCAAGCTGCTCCCAGTATGCACTGGAGGCGGTGGAGACCCACGGTGCCATGAAGGGATCGTGGCTGGCAATAAGGCGCATCTTGAGATGTCACCCCTTCAACCCGGGGGGATACGATCCCGTGCCCCCGAAAGAGCCTAAGGAGAGAAGATGAAACCAGAGCAGAGACTCATACTCGCGTTCGTGTTTGCCCTGCTGATAGCAGTGGCCTTCCAGAAGTACGTCTCTCCTCCCAAGAAGGGGGAGACGGCCGGTACCAACAAGGCGCAGGTCTCACAGAAGGAGAAAGAGAGGCCCGCCATTCACAACCCCGCCTCTCCCTTTTCGGCAGAGAAACCTCTGAGCGCGGAGATGGAGAAGAGGCGCGAGCAAGGCAAGACGGTGACCCTCCAGCTTCCCTACGCCACGGTGAAGTTCAACGCCTTTGGAGGGGTGCTCAGTGGTTATGCCCTCAAAGAGTACCGAGATCCCAAGGGCAATCCCATGGAGCTGATAGACAACATGGGATACCTGCAGGTGGTGATTCCCGACGATCCTCCCTTAGCCTCAAAGGTGAACACCTCTACCTTTGTGGTGAGAAAGGTGACCCAGAAGGAGAAGGCAGGGGTAGAGATGACCCTAAACCTTCCCCAAGAGGGGTTGGTCGTTAAGAAGAAGGTGCTCTTCTCACTATCCACACCCTACACCATGGAGGGCATCGTAGAGGTGACCAGAAAGGGCAAGCCCATGGCCACTGGGCTGCTCATGGGTCCAACCATAGCCCCCACAGACCGAAAGACCAGGTACGCCTTCTCAGGTCCCCTCGTATTCCTCAAGGAGAAGCGCACCGCAAAAGAGATCAAGTTGAAAAAGGACGGACAGCACAGGGAGTTCACCAATCCCTACTGGGTGGCCTTGCAGTCCCTCTACTTCACTGCCACCATCGTACCTTCGCTACCCACCTACACATGGATAGAGAGAACGGGAAAAGACCGTTGGAGAATAGCGGTTTGGAGCGAGAATCCCAAGCCCTTCTCCTTCTGGGGTTTCGTTGGACCCAAGAGGTTCGACCTTCTCAAGAGCTTCCACATGCACCTGGAAGAGAACATTCGTTTCGGCATGTTCGCCATCATCGCTAAGCCCGCCCTCCAGTTCCTCAACTACCTCTACGGAAAGGTCCACAACTACGGGTGGGCAATAATCATACTCACACTCATCCTGAAGAT
>CAZMTB010000018.1:0-3875 GCA_964569095.1 uncultured Aquificales bacterium | reverse complement strand
TGTATGGATACACTGCTCTTCGCGGCGGTTGCAGAGGCCCTGGCAGGGGAGGTTACGGGGCAAAAGATGGGTACCGTTAGCGTGCCTTCTCCCCTCTGGGTGGAGATTGGAGTGGGCAGGGGAAGCCTGGTGTTCATGTTGAATCCAGACAGCCCCGTTGTCTTCCTCTCTTCCCGTTCCCCCTCGGCGTCGAAAGAGCGTTCTCACTTCGCCTGGGTGTTGGAGAGACACCTGAAAGGTGGACGAATAAGGGGGGTCTTCAGGTGTGCAGGGGACAGGGTGTTGGGGCTGGTGGTCGCGGTTAGGGACCGGGTGGGCAGGGTCAACCCTTACACCTTGGTGGCAGAGGTTATGGGCAGGCACTCCAACCTTCTGCTGCTCAACGGTGAGGGCAGGATAGTGGAGCCCCTGAAGAGGGTTCATCCGGACATGAGCCGGTTTCGCCACCTCTTGCCGGGCTCAGCCTACCATCCACCTCCTCCCTTGCAGAAGAGGGATCCCTTCTCCCTCACCAGGGAGGATTTCCTGGAGATAGGGGTCTCCCACGCCGATCTTGGAAAGGCCTTGAGAGAGAAGGTCTCTCTGCCGGGGTACGCGGTGGAGGAGATTCTCGCCAGGGTGGGGGAGGAGAAGGGGCCCCGTGCCCTCCTCGCCGCCTGGGAGGCATGGCGGGTGATTGCAGACAGGATTGCCGAGGGAAGGGGCTACCTCGATCCCCGTGGCAGGTGCCTTCCTTTTCCCCTGGGTGGGGATACCGGCGAGGGTCTTCCCGTACTGAGGGCGGTGGAGCTCTTCTTCGAGGAGAGGCAGAGGAGGCAGGTGCTCGAGGGCACCCGGAGGGAGCTTGCAAGGGCCTTGCGGAGGAAGGTGAAGAGCGTGGAGAAGGCCATCGCCAAGGAGAGGGAGAGGTCGTTGGAATACGCCGGGGAAGAGGCGGATCGTTACCAGCGCTGGGGAGAGGTGATTCTCATTCACCTCAACTCCATTTCCAGGGGCGCCAAGGAGCTGGAAGTTGAGGATCCCTTTGAGCCTGGTTCCCTTGCGAGGATTCCTTTGGAGGAGGGGCTTCCTCCTGCGAGGACTGCACAGCGCTACTTCGAGAGGGCCTCGAAGATACGAAGGAAGAGGAAGGCCGCCCTGCAGAGGCTTGAGGAGCTTGGAAGGGTGAAGGATTTCTTGGACTCCCTGGCCTGGGGCGTGGAGTCTGCTGAGAGCCTGGAGGAGCTCAGGGTGTTGAGGCAGGAGCTGGTTAGGGAGGGCCTTCTGGAGAAGGGAAAGGCCCGGGACAGGAGAAGGAAGAGGGAGAGAGAGCAACCTCGCCTTTTGCCCTACCGGGTCTTCGTCACCCCCAGGGGCAATAGGTGCTTGGTGGGCAGGCATCCCAAGGGCAACGAAGAGGTCACTTTTAGCGTGGCTTCTCGGTTCGACCTCTGGTTTCACGCCAGGGACTTTCCGGGTGCCCACGTGGTGCTCAGGGCAAGCGATCCAACCCCGCGGGAGGTGGAGATGGCGGCGTCTCTCGCCGCCTACTTCAGCAAGGCCAGGAACTCGCCCAGGGTGGAGGTGGTTTACACCCAGCGTCGCTACGTGAGACGCCCTCCCAAGGCACCCAAGGGATTCGTGCTCTACTCCAAGGAGAGGTCGGTGTGGGTGGTGCCCGAGATTCCCCAGGAGATGGAGGAGGTGGTGTGACCTAACCCCAGATGGAGATCACTACCGCACCCGTAACCATCAGCGCCCCTCCCACCAGCCTTCCCATGGGACGCCTCTCCTTGAAGATCAGGATGCCCATCAGGAGTCCCCATAGGGCGGAGGTGCGTTTAACTGCGATCATGTAGGGAACCTGCACCAGGTTTATTGCCACCACGTGGAATAGTAGTGAGAGGCCAGAGAGGGTTCCCATTGCGGCCAGAAGGGGGTCTTTGAGGAGAGGTGGTCTCTCCATGCGGGTCAGGCGTAGAATGGCGGTGCTAACCAGTGCCATCTCCACCGAAAAGACCACTGCCACGAAGGTGGGAGAGGTGAGCCTTATGGCCAGCTTGCCGAGGTTGGCGGTTACGCTGTAGATGGCGGCCACTCCCAGCATCAGCTGGCAGCCCTTCTCTTGGGCGAGGGTCTTCACAAAGGAGAGGCAGCCCTTCTCCTCGGAGAGCAGTACGTAGGATCCCAGAACCACCAGTATCACTCCCGTGCCTCCAGCGGAGGAGACGTGCTCTCCCGCCAGGAGGGGAGAGGTTAGCAGGAGGAAGAGGGGAGTGAAGGAGAGGAAGGGAAGGGAGAGGGAGATTGGAGATACCTCGATGGCCTTGAGGTAGAGGTAGATGGCGGCGAGCTCCAGTGGCAGGTCCGCGGCCATGATTGCCCAGAAGGCGGGGGGAACGGCCTTCACCCTTGCAAAGGGAAGGACCAGGATCGCCAGCGAGATCCAGAAGATAGACCTGGACCAGAGGAGCTGCCACGGGTGGTACCTGCCGCCCATTCCCTTGACGCAGGCGTCTGCCCCTGCCTGGGTGAGGGCGGTGAGCAGGCTGTAGAGCAGCCACACCGGGGCTTAGTCTGGTTGGTTACTTTTGTCCACCACCCTTACCGCCTTGCCTGCAGGGCGGGGTATGCTTCCCTCTGGTACCAGGGAGAGGTTAACCCTGAAGCCGAGGAAGTCGTAAAGGTGGGTGGCGAGGTGCTCCCTCAGGTCGTCGCTTGAGGCGCCCTCCTTCACCTCCAGCACCACGCTCACCACTGGTTTCCCCTTCTTTCTCTCCAGAATGATCTGGTACTCTGTGCCCACCTCCTTGTGCCTGAGCAGGATGGCCTCTATCTGCTTGGGGTAGAAGTTTACCCCCTTAACCTTCAGCATGTCGTCGGTTCTGCCCTTGATGCGGTCTACCCGGAGACAGGTTCTGCCGCAATCGCACCTCTCCAAGGACCTGATGGAGGTGATGTCGTGGGTGCGGTATCGGATGAGTGGAAGCCCCTGCCTGGTGAGGGTCGTCACCACCATCTCCCCCTCTTCTCCCGGTGGGAGCACCTTGCCCGTTTCTGGGTCGATTATCTCCACAATGTAGTGGTCTTCCCAGACGTGTATGCCGTCGTGGGCCTTGCAGTCTATTCCCAGACCCACGCCCCCGGTCTCGGTCATGCCTATGATGTCGAAGCTCTCTATGCCCATGGCCTCTTCTATCCGGCGGCGCATCTCCTCGCTCCAGACCTCGGCGCCGAATATGCCCACTTTCAGCCTGGTTCTGGTGGCAAAGTCGAAGCCCTCCTCCTTTGCCACTTCGATTAGCCTCAAGGGATACGAGGCTATGGCGCACAGAGCGGTGGTTCCCATCTCTTCCATCAGCTTCAGCTGTAGCATGCTGCGACCTGCCCCTATGGGCACGATCATTGCCCCTATCCTCTCTGCCCCGTAGTGGAACCCGAATCCACCGTTGAATAGGCCAAAGGAGGGGGTTATCTGGATTACGTCGGATCTATCCAACCCCGCTGCCACGAGGCACCTTGCCATGATCTCGCCCCACTGCCTCACGTCGTTTCTGGTGTAGAAGTTGACGATTGGGGTGCCCGTGGTTCCAGAGGACATGTGGAACCTGACGAAGTTCTCCTTCACGGCACAGGTGTACCCGTAGGGGTATCCCTCGCGGAGGTCATCCTTGGTGAGAAAGGGGAGCTTCTGCAGGTCTTCGAGGCTCTGGATGTCCCAGGGCAGCACCTTCCCTATCTTCTCGTGGTATTCGGGGTTGTAGTCCTTTATTCTCTGAATGGTGTTTCTCAACCTCTCCAGTTGCAGAAGGGCCAGTTCGCCCCTCTTCATGGACTCAAACTCTGGTTGAAACATTTTTGCTCTCCTCATACTCAAAACCCATTCTCAAGGCTGC
>CAZMTB010000017.1:0-1649 GCA_964569095.1 uncultured Aquificales bacterium | reverse complement strand
AGTGTACCCCCTGCAGGGAGGGTACACATTGGATGGTGAAGATTCTTGAGAGGATAGTGAAGGGAGAGGGAAGAGAAGAGGATCTCGACCTTCTGCTTCACATTGGGGAGACCCTGGGAGGCAACTGCCTCTGTCCTCTGGGAGATGCCGCTCTTGGTCCCGTTGTTAGCAGCGTTCAGAAGTTCAGGGACGAGTACATGGAGCACATCAAGAACAAGAGATGCCCAATAGGAGGCTGAGAGAACCATGCCTAAGGTGATCATAGACGGAATAGAGACGGAAGTGCCTCCTGGAACCACCATTCTCAAGGCTGCCCAGAAGGTGGGAATAGATATTCCGTACTTCTGCTACCATCCCTACCTTAAGCCTGCTGGTCTGTGCCGTATGTGCCTGGTGGAGGTGGAGAAGATGCCCAAGCTGGTTCCTGCCTGTACCACCGAGGTGATGGACGGAATGGTGGTGAAGACCAACACCGAGAGGGTGGACAAGGCACGCAAGGGAATGTTGGAGTATATGCTGATAAACCATCCCCTTGATTGCCCCATTTGTGACCAGGCGGGAGAGTGCGATCTTCAAGATATAGCCTTCAAGTACGGGGAGACCACCAGCAGGTTCACCGAGGAGAAGATAAAGCATCCCACCAAGAAACTGGGTCCCTTGCTGGTGCACGAGCAGAACAGGTGCATACTGTGCAAGAGGTGCGTTAGGTTCATGAGAGAGGTGGTGGGAGGCGGCGATTGGAACGTCTACTGGAGGGCCTCTCACTCCGTTATCGGTCCGCTTCTTAGCGACGTGGTGGCCAACCGTTTCTGCGGGGACTTGGTGGAGATATGCCCTGTGGGGGCCATAACCTCGGCTCACAACAGGTACGTCACCAGGGTTTGGAAGCTGGAGTTCACCCAGAGCGTATGTACCCATTGCGACATAGGATGCAACCTGAACCTTGGGGTTAGAGACGGTAGGCTGTTGAAGGTGAAGCACAAGGTCTCTTATCCCTCTCCCTGGCTGTGCGACAGGGGGTACTACGCCTTCGACTTCGTCAACGACGCCCATCGCATAACCGTTCCCTTGAAACGGCAAGAGAACAAGATGGTGGGTCTCCCGTGGGACGAGGTGGCATCCGAACTGGTGGAGCGCTGCAAGGGCGCCGGTCCAGAAGGAGTGGGTGCAATAGTCTCTCCCGATCTTTCCTGCGAGGATCTCTTCGCTTGGAAGCTGTTCATGGAGGACTCGGTGGGAGGCGGGGTTGCCGACTACAGGGTCTTTGGTGAAGACCACCTGCCCCAGAAGACGGATCTTCTCTTCTTGAAGGACCTGAAGAAGGCCGGTGCGGTGCTTGTAGTGGGGGAGGATCCCTTGCTGAACCATCCCGTGCTGGGAATCACGATAACCGAGGGGGTTCAGAGTGAGGGATTGAGGTTTTACGCTGTTGCCTCGGGGATGGAGGAGCAGCTTGCAAATCAGGCAACTGCCTATTTGAACTGCAGGCCGGGTTACGAAGATAGGGTTGCAAAGGCCCTCTTGGCAGCGGTCAAGGGGGAGAGTGGTTTTGAGTCTTTGCTGGTAGATTCCGGTGTGGATCCCAGCGAGCTGCGGGGGCTTGCCGAGAAGGTTAAGGCAGAGAAGCCCGTGGTGGTCGCCGGGGTTTA
>CAZMTB010000016.1:0-9013 GCA_964569095.1 uncultured Aquificales bacterium | reverse complement strand
GCCAGCGCAGCGTTCAGTAGCACCGCGTCTCTGGCACCGCACCTCTTTCCCGACAGCACCTCCACGGCGGCTTTGGCGTTCTCTCTTGCGTCTCCGCCGGAGATCTCCGATAGGGGCCGTGGCGAGAGCCCCATCTCCTCCGGGGAGATGGTGAACTCCCGTTGCGAGCCGTCTGCGCTGCCGAACCACACCTTGGTCCTTCCTGAGATGGAGACCTCGTCCAG
The DNA here is from genome assembly GCA_964569095.1 of uncultured Aquificales bacterium. Classification (GTDB taxonomy): domain Bacteria; phylum Thermosulfidibacterota; class Thermosulfidibacteria; order Thermosulfidibacterales; family JALWSI01; genus JALWSI01. Next base: position 8,789 of record CAZMTB010000016.1, on the reverse strand, counting down.
CCCGTCGTTACTGTGAACCACGCAAACCCTTTCTCGTCCCAGGGCCAGCAAGGCGTTTCCAACCAGGGGCAGCAGCTCCTCGCAGTAGACTCCCACCATCTGGAACCTGGGTCGAGCGGGATTCACCAGGGGACCAAGTATGTTGAATATGGTCCTGGTGCCAAGTTCCCGCCTCGGACCCATGGCGTGTCGCATGGCAGGATGGAAGGCGGGGGCGAAGATGAAACCGAATCCGGTGGTCTCGATGGAGGTTCTCACCTCCTCAGGGGTCTGGGGAAGGGGAATCTCCAGCCCTTCCAGCAGGTCGGCACTACCGCACCTGCTGGATACGGAGCGGTTTCCGTGCTTTGCCACGGGAATGCCGCAGGCGGCCACCACCAGGGCTGCTAAGGTGGATATGTTGAGGGTGCCCTTTCCGTCTCCCCCCGTTCCGCAGGTGTCTATGCAGTCGGCCCCTGGGTTCACCTCCACCGCACGCTCCAGCAGGGCCTCTGCTGCAGATGCCACCTCTTGGGGGGTTTCCCCCTTGACCTTTAGCCCAACCAGAATTCCTCCCACCTGGGCAGGGGTGAGCTTGCCCTCCATGATTGCCGAGAAGATCCGGTTGGTCTGCTCCCTGGATAGGTTTTCCCCTGCAGATAACCGCTCTATTGTCTCTCTAACCAACGCTCCGTTATTCATGGCTTGCCTCCGTTACCTATCTCTTTGAAGAGGTTTTCTACCAGTCTGTGCCCGTGCTCGGTTAGGACCGCCTCGGGATGGAACTGTACGCCGAACACGGGCAGTTCCCTGTGTCTCATGGCCATTATCTCTCCCTCCTCCGAGGTGGCGGTGATCACGAAGCTGGGGGAGATGCTCTCTCGTTCCACGATCAGGGAGTGGTACCTGCAGGCGAGAAAGGGCCTGGGAATTCCGTGGAAGATGCCGTCACCCTGGTGGTGGATCTCGGAAACCTTTCCGTGGAGCAGCCTGCACGAGGTGGTGACCTTGGCTCCAAAGGCGGCCCCAATGGCCTGGTGGCCAAGGCAGACCCCGAATATGGGTATGCGGCCCGAGAACTCCCTCACCACCTCCACGGAGATTCCCGCCTTGTCAGGGGTGCTGGGCCCCGGGGAGATGACTATGAGGTGGGGTGAGATCCTTCGGATTGCGTGGGTGTCTATTCTGTCGTTGCGACGGGTGATAACCTGGGCACCGTGCTCTCCGAACAGGTGAACCAGATTGTAGGTGAAAGAGTCGTAGTTGTCTATCATTAGCACCTTCATGGTCTCAGCCCCCTCTCTGCAAGGCTCACTGCGTTTAGCAGCCCTTTGGCCTTGGCCAGGCACTCGTGGTATTCGTTCTCGGGAAGGGAGTCGGCCACTATCCCGGCGCCTGCTCCAACCACTGCCTCCCCGTTCCTCACCAGCATGGTGCGTATGGCTATGCAGGTGTCCATCTCTCCGCTGTAGCTGAGGTAGCCCACGGCCCCCGCGTAGAACCCCCTCTGTACTCCTTCCACCTCCGATATGATTTGCATTGCCCGTACCTTTGGGGCGCCAGAGACGGTGCCCGCGGGAAAGGATGCCTTAAGTACCTCTACGGGGCCCAGCCCGGGAAGCAGCCTCCCCTTCACGTGGGAGACCATGTGCATAACGTGGGAGTACCGCTCCACCACCATGAAGTCCGTCACCTTCACCGTTCCCATCTGGGCCACCTTCCCCACGTCGTTTCTGGCCAGGTCAACGAGCATCACGTGCTCTGCCCTCTCCTTGGGGTCAGAAAGCAGCTCCTCCTCCAGGGCTCTCTCCTCTTCCGGCGTTGCACCCCGTCTCCTGGTGCCGGCGATGGGACGGGAGTGTACCGTCTCTCCTTGAAGCCTCACCAGCACTTCGGGGGAGGAACCCACGAGCTGGTAATCCCCGTAGTCCAGGTAGAACATGTATGGAGAGGGATTTAGCTGGCGCAGTGCCCTGTAGATGGAGAACGGTTCTGCCTGGGTCTTTCGGGTGAATAGCTGGGCGATGACAACCTGCATCACCTCTCCGGCGGCTATCTGGGACTTCACGAACCTAACCGCCTCCTCGTAACGGGACTTGGTGAAGGTGGAAGAGAGCTCTTCGGATTGCAGTGGCGACACCTTCACCTGGGGTGCCGGTTGGGGTGAGTGGAGCTGGGATGCCATCTCTTCCAGGGCGGCCACTCCCCAGCGGTAGCTCTCGGCGGGATCCCCGTTGGCCCCTACACACACCATCAGTCTCAGGGTTCCCTTTAGGTTGTCCAGGGCGAGCACCCGGTTCACCCTCATGAAGTTGAAGGGGGGCACCGCCATGATCTCCTTTGACGGCACGGGAACGGGCTCTATCTCTCCCACCGCCTCGTATCCCAGGTAGCCCACAAGTCCGCCCCAGAAGGGTGGCAGGTCTAAGCTCTCCAGGGCTGCGCTTGGAACCACGGACTCTCCCGCGAATCTCTCCATGGTGGTCCAGGGGCTCTCCTGAAGCTCTACAGGTTCGCCTATTCCGACGAAGGAGTATCTTCCCCAGTGGTTTCCCCCCTCGGCGCTCTCCAGAAGCAGGTTTGCTCCCAGGGGTCTCATGGTCATGAAGAGGGATATGGGGGTGAAAAGGTCGGCTGGTACCTCCTTGCAAAGGGGCACCAGGGGGCAACGTGAGATCAGGGACCTGAACTCCTGGTATCCAGGCTCTACATCCTGCGTTTGTCTCATTCACATCCTCCTCTTTGCCTAAAAAAAAGGCCGTGGATTTCGGAATCCCACGGCCGTTCTTAAGGAGGGGATGTAGCCTGGATCGAAGGGCCGTGGGCCTTGCCGCCCACGGCCTCTGACTCTTGGTTTTTAAGAACTACAAGGCCGGGACGGCGGCATGCGCCACCACCAGCCCTGCCAGCTGTTGTAGGAACTGCCTATCACCTTTGCCATCTCGATCATCACGGCCCCCTCTATAGCTCCAAAGCCCGGGGTGTGCAAGGGGGAGGGTTCAAAAAAGTTGGAGTGATTGACCCGCGTTGCCCCGCTGCTGGGTGAGGGCTAAAACTCCCTTCATGGCGAGGCTCTACCTTGGGAGGATCTTCAACCCGCTTGCGTGGGGGAGTGGGAGGCTTTGAAAGGGGCAAGGAGGCTGACTTTGTGGTGGTTGATCCCCGTCCCGAGGTGGATCATCTATTGCCCCGAGAGAGACTCTTCTCTCAACTGGTTTTCAGGAGCAGGGAGGTGGCCCCCTACGTGAGGGGCAAGCCCCTCTACCAAAGGGATGGTTAACGCAACACGCCTTTGTCGTGGTGCTCTTGCTGGGGGTATGCCGTTGCCTTGGTTATGGAAGATGGATGCCCCCTTACAACACGAGCTGTGGAACGGAGGAGCAGCCTGGCACCTTTCCCGTGGTCTTTGAGATCCCTTCGTAGACTCCGATCCACCGAGAATGCCTAACCGAGCCCTTCTCCCGGGTCTTAAGGTGTGGGTGGTAGGGAGATCAGGTTCAACTCACCACCGCGGGATAGAGGAGGGGAGGAATAGCCCTCCCCTCCTACATCGTTCAGATTACTCCCTCTTCTTTCAGCTGCTCCAGGCTCTTTTTGCCAAGACCCAGGAGGGTTCCGTAGATGAACTGGTTGTCCGCTCCAACGGGACGGCAGAGCCACTTTACCCGGGGTGGAGTGGCGGTCATCTTCCACGGCTGGTTGCAGATGGTGACCTCGCCGTAAATGGGATCGTCGAACTTCTCCAGTGAACCTCTCTCCCACCAGTTCTCGGTGTTCATGGTCTCCCACGAGGAGCACACCTTGCCAGGCACTACAACTCCACCCTGTCCGCTCTCCTTGGCCCTGCGGTTAGCCTCCATGCACTTCTCGTATATCTCTTGGTAGGTGTGCTGGAGGGTCCACTTCTCTATCTCTTTGTAGGCCTTCTTCATGTTCTCGAAGTTTAGCCTCTCGAATATGGTTGGGTACTGATCGCGCAGGTCGGGGCGCTCGATGACCTCGGTCAGCAGGTACCAGTTGGGATCCGAGAATCCCGACAGGAAACAGAACCCGTCTTTACACTTGAAGTAGGTGTAGCAGAAGACCCCTGCGTCCAAGTTGCCCACGCGCTCCACGGTCTCCTTCGTGTCGTGGTAGTAGGTGAGGCTGTAGTTTATCATGCGGCCCAAGGCCTCGGCGCAGGACACATCTATCATCTGCCCCTTACCCGTTAGGTGGCGGTAGTGAAGGGCCACCAGTATGGAGAAGGCGGCGTAGGCTCCTCCGCAGTACCATCCCATCCAGTTTCCCTGCTTGGTGGGCACTTCCCACTCCTGGGGATTGTTGGGGTCTTCCACGTACTCTCCCGAGACGTAGGTGACTCCCGACATGGCCTGGTCCACCACGTCTGCGCATCCCTTGCCGCAGGTGGCCCTTGGACCGTACTGGCCGTAGGTGGTGATGGCGCAGTAGATGAGATCGGGCTTGAGTTCCCTTAGCTGGCGGTATCCTACACCCCACTGGTCCATCTGGCCGGGCTTGAAGGTTTCGATAACCACGTCTATCCTACCATCCACCAGGTTCTTCAGGATCTCCTGTCCCTTCTCGGTGTCTAGGTTGAGCGTCACGTGGTACTTGTTGCGACCCTCGTTAAGGTAGCCGAGGCCAACCCCTCCCTTGGTTATGCCAAAGGGGGCGTACTCCCGGGCGGGATCGCCGCCGCTGGGTTCTATCCGTATCACGTGGGCTCCCATCTCTGCCAGAATGGAGGATGCGAAGCAGCCTCCCATGTTGGAGTAGCTGAGATCCAAGACCCAGATGTCGTCCAGGGCCTCGGGTTTGCTCCGTGCGTATTTGGGGTCGTCCTGCTCCCTTATCCACTGATCCCAGGGTATGCTCTTGTCTGCCATCTCTGCCACCTCCTACGGGAAGATCCTTCCAGATTCACCGTCCCAGTCATCGGGGGGAGTTCTGCCTATCATGTCGGTCCACTTGCCTATTACCCCCTTCTCCTCCAGAGCCTTGAGCTGTTCCTTGGTGAGACCCAGGTACTTGGTGAAGACGTATTCGTTGTCTAAGCCTACGGGCTTGCCCATCCATTTGATCCTGCCCGGAGTTTCAGAGAGCTTGGGCGCAATGCCCTCTTCCACGGACTCTCCCATTATGGGATCGTCGATGCACCACTTGAATCCCCTGGTCTCGAAGTGAGGATCGGTGTAGTGGTCCACCCCGTTGTGCACCTTCTCGGCACTGAAGCCGTGTTTCTGAGCCAGTTGGTCTATCTCTGCCCAGGTCTTAGATGCCACCCAGTCTCTTACTATCTTCAAAAGCACCGGGGCGTTCTCCTCCTTCACCCTCTCCAGGTTGGTGGCGAAGCGGGGCTCCTCTGCAAGGTCGTTTCTTCCCATGGCCTTGCAAAGCGCCTTGAACTCGTCGTTGTTGACCGCTGCCACGGCGACCAACACGCCGTCTTTGCTCTTAAATATGTCGGAGGGGCATATGGCCACGTCCCTGTTGCCGTAGCGGTCCCTGCCCTTGCCCGTCAGGCCCTGATATATCCAGGTCCAGTCCATGGCCCTCATGATGTTCTCTGCCTGAGAGAACTCGATGTACTGCCCTTTGCCGGTGCGGTCCCGATAGTGGAGCGCTGCCAGTATTCCCACTGCAGACATGAGGGCCCCGTAGTAGTCACAGAGCCAGATACCGCTCTTCATGGGTAGCCTTCCGGGAAACCCGGAGATCCACGCCTCTCCCGACTCCGACTGGGCGATGGCGTCGTAAGAGGGCCTTTCTACGTAGGGTCCCCACTGGCCGAATCCGTTGTTGGCTATGTAGATGATGCTTGGATTCACCTCTACAAGGTCGCGGTATCCAAGCCCCCACCTGTCCATGGTGCCTGCCCTTAGGTTTTCGATCACCACGTCTGACTCGGCCACCAGGCGCTTGAAGAGCTCTTTCCCCTCTTCGTGGTGGACGTCGATGGCTATGTGGTACTTGTTGCGGGCCTCCTTTAGCCACCCCAGGGCCTGTTTTTTGTAGAAGTAGCCCCAGGGAGTGAGGGACCTCATGGTGTCTCCCATTCCGGGAAGCTCCACCTTGAAGACGGTGGCCCCGAACTCTGCCAGGTACGATGGAGTGGCAGGTCCGAGTATGAGGGTGCAGAGCTCAACGATCTTGATGTCTTTCAGGGCCTCGTCCTTTCGGAAGACCTTGTCGAGGGAGAAGGTCTCCTCGGTCCACTTGAAGTAATCGCTTTTAGACATGGCATATCCTCCTTCAAATCACTCCTTTGGAAGCGAGCTTTTCCAGCTTCGATGGTCCGTATCCCAGGAACTTCTTGTAGATCAGGTTGTTGTCTGCCCCTATAGGCCTGCACGGCCACTTCACCCTGCCGGGGGTCCTGGACATCCCGTGTAGTGAGGAGTCCTGGATGAGGATCTTTCCGTAGTAGGGATCGTCGAAGAGGACGAAGGTCTTGCGCATCTTCCAGTGCTCCCTCTGCAGGGTGTCTTTTGGCTCTTCAAGTCGTCCTGTCACCACGGTTCCCTTCTTGTCTGGCCTCTTGCTGTACTCGGTTATCATCTGTAGCAGCTCTTCAGAGGTGTAGTTCTGGGTCCACTTTTCGATCTCGTGCTGGATTATAGGCTGGTTCTCTGGGGTGAGCCTCTCCTTGATTGTGGGGAACCGCTTCTCCAGGTCGGGGCGTCCCATGAGGTGGCAGATTGCCGCCCAGTTGGGATCGGTGAACCCCGAGATGAAGGCGTAGCCGTCTTTGCACTTGAAGTAGGAGTAGGGAAAGACGGCGTAGTCGTAGTTGCCGGCCCTCACCATCTTGTTTCCAGACATGTGGTAGTACTGGAATAGGTAGTTTGCTATTGAGAAGAGCCCCTCTGGTGGCGAGCAGTCGATGAACTGGCCTTCCCCGCTCTTGTGGCGGTGAAATACCGCCAGGTTTATGCCAAAGGCCGCCCATCCCCCTGCAACGTACCATCCCATCCAGTTGCCCTGGCGCAGGGGACGCTTGTACTGGGGAGGCACCTCGGGATCCAGGTCCGGTTCTCCCGTTACAGACATCACCACGCCCCTGGCCTGGTCGTTCAGGTCGTAGTCGGGCTGGTTGTGGTGCTTTTCTGCCTCGCTACCGAAGTGGCCGTAGGTGTGTATGGCGCAGTATATTAGCCGGGGATTCAATTCTCTAAGCTGTTGGTATCCGATGCCCAGGGAGTCCATGTGGCCGGGTTTGAAGGTCTCGATTAGCACGTCGGCGTGGCGGGCCATCCCTTTCAACATCTCCCTTCCCTCTTCTGTATCGAGGTTGAGGGTGACGTGGTACTTGTTGCGGGCCTCCACGATGTAGGGTAGCCCAGCGTCTTTGATCATCTTGCCGAAGGGGGTCATCTTCCGGGCTATGTCTCCCCCGGGGGGTTCCACCCTTATCACCTCTGCCCCGAGCTCTGACAGGAGCGAAGAGGCGTAGAGTCCCGCAAAGCTGCCGTAGCTGAGGTCCAGCACCGTCAGGTCGTCCAGGGCTTCTGGCTTCTTCGTCACCTGGTCCGGATCGGTCTCTTTGTGGATGAACTTTGCGTAATCCTCGTTGATGGCCATTCCAACTATCTTCTTCTCGTCCATGGTTGTCCCTCCTCGACGGGCTACGGAAACCTCACTCCAGACCTTCCGTCCCAGTCAGGTGGCGGGCAGGTGGAGGGTGCCTCAGGATTCCACTTGTAGATCACTCCCTCGCTCTCCAGCTCTTTCACCTTCTCTAAGGGCAGACCCAGCACCGTGGTCAGAACGTACTCGTTGTCTATGCCTATTGGCCGTGCACCCCACTTGAGCCTGCTTGGAGTCTCGCTCATCCTGGGGGGATAGCACTGTTCCCTGAAGGGGCCGTAGATCTCGTCCTCGTACTCCTGGACGGCACCCCGTTCGAGGTAGGCCTCTCCGTTGTAAACGTCGTCCACCTCGAGCACCCTGGTGGCGGCAAACCCGTACTTGTCTCCCAGGGATTCCACTTTTGCCACCTGTCGGCTCTTGGTCCACTCCCCGATCTCTTTCAAGAGAGCCCTGGCGTTTTCGTCCTTTAGCCTCTCGAGGGGATCTTTGTACCTCTCGAAGAGGTCTGGACGTTCCATGGCGTCGCACAGCCCTTTAAACTCCTCCTCTGTGAAGGCGGTGATGGCAACCCACCCGTCGCTGCAGTCGAAGAGGTCTGATGGGCATATTGCCAGGTCCCTGTTGCCCGCCCTGGGCCTGTTTTCGCCGGTTAGGTAGGTGTAGAGCCAGGTCCAGTCGAGCATGCGAATCACGTTCTCGACCTGCTGCTGGTCGATGAACTGGCCTTCTCCGGTGCGTTCCCGGTAGTTGAGGGCGCTGACGATGGAGACGGCACACATCAGGCCGTTGATCCAGTCGGCGATCCACACCCCTGACTTCAGCGGCCCCCTCTCTTCAAAGCCCGTGATGTACGCCAGGCATCCCATGGACTGGGCAATGGCATCGTACGAGGTTCGTCCCGTCCACGGTCCCCAGCTTCCAAATCCAGACACGTGCAGCTGTATGATGGCGGGGTTAACCTTCTTCAGTTCCTTGTAGTCTATTCCCCATTCGGTGAGCCTTCCCGGAGTGAGGTTGTCAACCACCACGTCGGCCTTCTTCACGAACTCCAGGAATAGCTCTTTGGCCTTGGGGTTTCCGAGGTGCATTCCCACCCAATACTTGTTGTGCTGCTGTTCCCAGAGTCCTGGCGACATGTTCTTCCAGAAGTAGGCGTAGGGCGTGACGTAGCGCATCTGGTCTCCCTGGGGTGCCTCGAACTTGATCACCTCTGCCCC
>CAZMTB010000015.1:0-2674 GCA_964569095.1 uncultured Aquificales bacterium | reverse complement strand
CGATTCCAGCATACCGTCCTCCTCAAGCCGGGGCTACTCTCCCCTGGACTTGTACTCCAGCGCAAGGTTGCAGTAGTGGGGGGCTATTCTCCTGTTCTCCTCCACCTCGTCAGCAGATAGCTCTCTCACCACCCTCGCTGGAAACCCCAGAACCAGCGAACGGGGAGGAATCACGGTGCCCGGTGTCACAAGGGCTCCTGCCCCCACCAGCGATCCCTCTCCCACCACAACCCCGTCCAGGAGCACTGCCCTCATCCCAATGAGGCAGTCGTTCTCTATCACGCAACCGTGAGCCATAACCGCGTGCCCAATGGTGACGTTGTCTCCTACGGTCAACGGGTACTTGGCGGTGGTAACGTGTAGAACGGAGCCGTCTTGAACGTTAGACCCATCACCTATTCGGATGTAGTTGACGTCTCCCCTCACCACGCAGTTGAACCACACGCTGCTTCTCTCGCCTATCACGACGTCTCCCACCACCACTGCCGTGGGGGCAACCCAGGCAGTGGGATGCACCTTAGGCACAACCCCACGGTACGAAACCTCCATGGCTACTTCTTCCCCCTTCTCCCCTCGGCCTCCTGAAAGGCATGAACCACCTCATCGGTAGAGATCTGCCCAAACAACCTGCCAACAATCTCCCAGTTGGAGTCTACGAGAAAGGCGGTGGGAAGAAATCGGATCCCTCCGAAGTCCAACTCCACCTGTTGATTTGTCATCAATACGGGATAATTGAGGGGATTATCTGCCACATAGTTCTCCACAGCCTGGGGAGACTGGTTTAGGGCAATGGCAACCACTTGAATACCCTTCTCCTTCAACTGGTTGAACGTTGGCAGCTCCCTCTTGCACGTGGGACACCAGGTTGCCCAAAAGACTATCATCGTGGGCTTGCCCTTGAAGGAGTCCGAAGAGATGACCCTTCCGTTCAGGTCCTTCAGCTCGAAGTGCGGTGCAACGATGGGCCCGCTGGTCCGTTGGGAGCACCCCGCAAAAAAGAGAGGCAGCAGCAGAATTGCCACCAGCCCGGCAAAGAGCTGCACAGCCCCTATTGGCCTATCCTTTAAAGACGCCTCCATCTCAAACCTCCTCACTTCACGGCTATTCCTATCACCCTTATTCCCTGGTGCTTACAAACGCCCATCACCTTAACAACGTCACCGTAGGGAAGGCTTCGATCGGCACGAATAAGGGCAGAGCGATTGGGCAGGGAACGATCTTTCTCCAACATCTTTTCGAGGGACTCCAGGGAGACCACCTTGCCGTTCACCAGAATCTCTCCAGTGGGGGGCATCTCGATCAGATACTCCTTTGTCTTCTTCTCCTCCACCCTGCCTGCCTTGGCCTCGGGGATCTTGATGTCCAACCTACGGGTGAAACTGATGAACTGGGTGGAGACCATGAAGAAGATGAGGAGTAGAAAGACCACGTCGATGAGGGGGGTGAAGTCTAAGGAGAACTCCTCCTGCTCCTCGGGTAGAAACCTCATCTGGCCTCCTCCAGCACCCGGTTCAGAAAGGCGTCAACCACCTCCTCCATCTCCACCGCGTACCTCTCAACCTTTGCCTTCAGGTAGTGGTAGAGTGCCAAACAGGGAATTGCCACGATCAATCCAGCGGCGGTGGTGATGAGCGCCTCCGAGATTCCCCGGGCCACCAACGAAGGTTGACCGGTGCCCACCTGAGCAATGGTGGTGAAGGCGTGAATCATGCCCAGCACCGTGCCCAGAAGCCCCATCATGGGGGCCAGATTTGCAATTACACCCAACACCCTAAGCTTTGACGCCATCAGAGCAGCCTCCTGGCGGCCTGCGTTCTCGATGGCCTGTTCCATCTTAGCCCTGTCAGAGAACCTCGTCTCAATGGCCACTTTGAGGATTCTCGCGATGGGCACCTGGGCGTAGTGGGAGCAAAGGTGATAAAGGTGATCCACGCAATCTTCACCCTTACAGGCCCTCACCTCTTTCAAGAGAGACTCGGGCATGATCCTGCTCCTCCTCAAATGGTAGAACCTCTCTAACGCCACCGCCAAAGCCACCACCGAGCAAAGCAGGATGGGGTACATCATCACACCACCCTCCTGGATGGTGACAAGGGCCGACTGAAGATGGCCAACTATCCAGTTCATGAATGTCTCCTCGCCTCCTTCCGAATGGAGAAGAATCTACTCTCCAAACCTCATGGAATCAATGTACAGCTCCTGGAAGCCCTCCTCCTCCGCAAGCAGAACCGTCCTCACTTCCGAGGCAAGGCGGTTCATCGTTGCCGGGGTGTTAGCATTTGCGCGCCAGAGCTCGGCACCGCAGAGGGAAGTGTTTCCCATAAACACCACCTGGGAGAAGGAAGGCAGCGGAATTCCCAGTCTTCTCAACCACCGTGGATCCAGGGAGCTTCCGAAACCGCCAGCAACTGCAACGGTGGCCAACTCGTCCAAAGGAACCCCTCCCTTCGCCAAGAGCACCTTAATCGCCGCAGAGACCGCTGCCAGGGCCATCTGGATCTGCCTGATCTCTCCCTGAGAGAGGAACAGATCCGTCCCCGGCAGAAAGACCATTCTCTCGCCGTTCTCCTCCCTCACTGCCTCCCTCCAAAGGGAGGAGAAACGCGAGGGCTCCCTTATCCTACCCCCGGCATCCACCACCCACTCCTTCACCAGCAAGGCGAGGAAAGAGAGA
>CAZMTB010000014.1:0-1699 GCA_964569095.1 uncultured Aquificales bacterium | reverse complement strand
GGGTGAAGCATGGCACTGGTTTTCTACTGTCCCCACTGCGGAGGCCAGAACTTCGTGGCCCCCGAGCGGTTGAAGCATCGAGAGAAGGCGGTGGTGTGCTGGATATGTAACGAGGAGATACCCTGGGACTTCCTGGAAAGGCTGGAGGACCGGTCCCGGGATGAAAAGGAGGAGAAAGGAGGAAAGGAATGAAGGGAAAGGTGACAGCCGGGGTATTGGGCCTGGCACTTCTGCTTGTCTGGGGGACTTTGGCCTGGGCCCAGGAGGGGGTTAAAGGGGTGGCCCAGGAGGTAGTCAACAGTGGGGGGTACACCTATTTGAAGGTGAAGGGCCAGGGCGAGCCCGTTTGGGTGGCCCTACCGCCTGTCCAGGTGAAGAAGGGGGACAAGGTGGAGATTGCTCCCGGGGATGCCATGGTCATGAGGAATTTCAAGAGCAGGAGCCTCAACAGGACATTCCAGGAGATCATCTTCGCCACCAGGGCCAAGGTGAACGGCAAGGTGGAGCCTGCTGGAGGAGGCTTCCACGGTTCGTCTGGGGCCATGGGAAGAGGCATGGCTCCCTCCTTCAAATTGCCCGGGGAGAAGGGGGAAGGCAAGGTATCCAATCCCCATGGAGGTATGGGTTCTTTCCACGGTGGTGGGTCTCCCCACGGTGCCGGGGGCTTTGCCGCGGGGTACCCGGCCAAGGGCTCCATAAAGCCTCCCAAGGGGGGATACACCGTGGCCCAGCTTTACGAGAAGGCCAAGGAACTCAACGGCAAGGAAGTGGTTGTGCGGGGCAAGGTGATCAAGTTCCTCCCCAACATCATGGGCAAGAACTGGCTCCATGTGGCCGACGGGTCAGGCAAAGACGGGAAGGCCCAGATCACGGTAACCACTCAGGCCACCGTCAAGCCCGGGGATATGGTGGTGGTTAGGGGCAAGCTGGCCGCTGACAAGGACTTTGGTTACGGCTATTTCTACAAGGCCATCATAGAGGACGCTGAAGTCAAGGTGGAAAAGTGACTCCGAGGCCCTGGACCCTGCTCCGGGGCCTTTCTGAAAAATTCCTGTCACATTTTCTGATAACCCTCTTGACAAGTAGGGGACATCCTCCTATTTAAACCCACCGGAATTAGCACTCGGCTTTGGTGAGTGCTAACAGCTAGGGAAAGAAAAATAAATCGGTTCAAGGAGGGAGTGGTATGAAGGTGAAGCCTCTTCACGACAGGGTCTTGGTGAAGCCTTTCGAGGAAGAAGAGGAGAAGACCAGTGGTGGGATCATCATCCCTGACACGGCCAAGGAGAAGCCCCAGAAGGGAGAAGTGGTGGCCGTAGGCGATGGAAGGATCCTGGACAACGGCCAGAAGGTGTCCATGTGCGTCAAGGTGGGCGACAAGGTCCTCTATGGGAAGTACGCGGGTACCGAGGTGAAGATCGAGGGTGAGAAGTACCTGGTAATGAGGGAAGACGATATCTACGCCATCATCGAAGAATAAAAAATTCACTGGGAGGTGAAGAGTTATGTCTGCCAAAGAACTCCTTTTCGGGGATGAGGTTAGAGGGAAGATCGCCAAGGGCGTGGATCTCTTGGCCGAGGCTGTGAAGGCCACCCTGGGTCCCAGGGGTAGGAATGTGGTTATTGAGAAGAAATTCGGTTCTCCCGTCATCACCAAGGACGGTGTCACCGTGGCCAAGGAGATCGAGCTGGAGGACAA
>CAZMTB010000013.1:0-14147 GCA_964569095.1 uncultured Aquificales bacterium | reverse complement strand
CCTCTCGAATATGCGGTCCATCTCGTTCGGGGCGATGCCCACTCCCTCGTCCTCTATGGTGGCGTTCGCCGTCTCTTCGTTGCTGGAGAGGGAGATGAGGACCCTGCCGCCCTTGTCGGAGTACTTGATGGCGTTGTCCAGCAGGTTCGCGAACACCCTCTGTAGCTTCGTCCTGTCTCCCTCCATGTGGACGGGTTGGGAAGGAAGCCTCGTCTCCAGGTGGATCCCTTTCTCCTCTGCCATGGGCAGGAATATCTCTGTGGCCTCTCTCAGGATCTCTGCCAGGTCCACCTGCGACCTGTTTAGCTCTGCCACTCCGGACTCCGTCTTGGTGATCTCCAAGGTGGTGTTGATCATCTCTATCAGCCTGTCGCTCTCCTCCACCACGTTGGCGGCCATCTCTTCGAACTCCTCGGGGCCAGAGCGGTTGGTTAGAGATGTCTCTGCAAGGCCCCGTATGCGTGTTACGGGGCCCCGCAGGTCGTGAGCCACGTTGTCGGTCACCTCCTTCAACTCCCTTACCGCCACCTCTATCCGGTCGAGCATCTCGTTGAAGGCCCTTGCGAGGTTGTCTATTTCGAGGCCCTCGTTCTTCAGGGGCACCCGCTTCGACAGGTCTCCCTCTCTGATCTGGTTGGCGATGCTGGTGATCCTTTGAACCCCTGCCATTGCCTTGCGTGAGAGCACCCATCCTAAAAGGGCCCCGCACAGCAGCATCACCACCATGGCGGTTCCGAAGGTCTCGCGGTAGCGCTCCATGATCACGTCGGTGTCGCGCAGGCTCTTTCCCACCACGATCACCTTGCCGTCCTCCGTGGGCATGAAGAGGGTTCTCGCCTTGTGCCTGTGTCCCGGGAAGGAGAGGGTGAGAAAGGTGGGCCTCTCCCTGGGTATCTTCATCATCTTCAGGTTGAAGGTGTGTTCCCCTCCCCAGTGGCCGATGTCGGATGAGGCGAGAATCTCGTTCTCCTCCGAGAGGATGAGGAAGAAGACCTGCCTCACCCCGCTGGCGGTGGCCTCTCGGCGAAAGTCGGTCTCGAGCCCCCATAGGCCGGACTCGGAGTAGATGGCCTTGAACTCCCTGGCCTCGTCCATCAGGTCCTCGTCCTCGTGCTGGCGCAGGTGCCAGGCGAGGGAGGCGTAGACCGTGGCGAAGACGGTGAGCGATAGCACCGCGAAGAGCACCGTGTACCAAAGGGTGAGTCGAAAGGTGACCGTTTTGGGCAGGTCACTTGCGCTCTTCAACCACATATCCCACCCCCCGTATGGTGTGGATGAGGGGATGCTTGAAGGGCCGGTCCACCTTCTCCCGCAGCCTGCAGATCCTCGCCTCCACCACGTTGGTCTGGGGATCGAAGTTGTAGTCCCAAACGTGCTCCATGATCATGGTCTTCGAGACCACCCTTCCTGCGTTCCTCATGAGGTACTCCAACAGGGCGAACTCCTTGGGCTGAAGCTCTATCTCCCGCCCTGCCCGGGAGACCTTGCGCCTCACCACGTCCAGGGTGAGGTCCCCCACGGTGAGGGTGGTGGGTTCGGTGGTCTGGCTGGCACGCCTGATCAGGGCGTGTATGCGGGCCACCAGCTCTGAAAAGGCGAAGGGCTTCACCATGTAATCGTCTCCCCCTGCCTGCAATCCCCTCACCCTGTCGTCCACCGAGCCCTTGGCACTCAGCACGATCACGGGGGTGGAGACCCTCTCTCTCCTCAGCTCGTCGATGAGGGAGAGGCCGTCGAGCCTGGGGAGCATGATGTCCACCACCGCCACGTCGTACTCCCCGGATAGGGCGAGGGAGAGTCCCTCCTCGCCGTCGGGGGCGTGGTCCACGGAGAAGCCCTCCTGCTTGAGGCCCTTCACGATGAACCTCGCGGTCTGGAGGTCGTCTTCCACCAGAAGAACCCGCACTTCTGCCTCCTCCTCTCCCTTCGTCTCTCCCGGTATCCCCTCTTTTTCCTTCCCACTTCTGGGTGGGTCAAGGTTTTTCATTACCATTTGGTAATTTGTGGTGCGGCGGGCTGCTACCCTACTATTCTCTGCCATGAAGAGACGGTTCTTCCTGTTGGTCTCCTTCGCCCTGGGGGTTCCCGTTGGACTCTTCATTGCCTTCTACTCCTGTGATCACCTGTTGGGCCCCCTGCTAAACCGCACCAGGACCTCTGTGCGAGCCTCCTCCTACCAGGTGGAGGTGAGGGGAGGGATTGTGACCGGTTTCTCTCCACGCACCGTGAGGGTTAGGGCCACCTCCCTCTCCCTTCGCCTCAGGTTTAGGGGAGAGGCGGTGCGCCACAGGGGGTGCGTGGTGGTGGAGATTGGCAACCTGCCCAGGGAGGTTGTAGTGAGGCACCGGGGTCCCGTGGAGGTCTACTCGGGTGGCGACTCGGTGGTATCCGTGATCTCCCTGGGGAAGGAGCCCGTGGAGGTGGAACTCACCGCCTCCCCTCCCGATAGGAAGGGGTACACCTTCTGGGTTGGAGGTGACAGCAGGGGGAGGCTGGACCTGCTACTGGAGATGCTGGAGAAGGCGCACGGTGAGAATCCCCTTTTCGTGGTGCTAGGCGGTGACCTGGTGAAGAAGGGGTTGTGGTGGGAGTACGACGAGCTCCTGGAGTTGCTGGAGGAGTTTCCCGTGCCCGTCTTCCCGGTTCCAGGCAACCACGACCTGCAGTTCTGTGGACGGCGAACCTTCACCCGCCACCTGGCCCCCGACCACTACTACTTCACCTACCAGAACGACCTATTCGTGGTGCTGGACACCAATGGGGGCGAGGGGGGACAGCTGGAGTGGCTGAGGGGGGTGCTTGCCAGGGCCGGCTACAGGCACCGTTTCGTCTTCGTCCACAAGCCCCCCTTCGACCCCCGTCCCGGCATGGACCACTGCATGGAGGACGGGGACTTCGCGAGAAGGCTGCTCGAGATACTGGAGAGGTACGGGGTGGACGTTCTCTTCTGCTCGCACATCCACAGCTTCCTGGAGACCCACGGGGGGAGGGTGAGGGTGATTGTGACCGGGGGACTCGGGGCCCGCCGCAAGATGCCCATCGAGCCCTTCCACTTCGTGGAGGTGAAGGTGTCTCGGGAGGGGATAACGACCAGAATGATCCCCCTTCAGGCTGGGCAATAATCCTACAAATCCTTCTTGACTGCCCAGGGGGCTTTATCTATTTAGGGAGCCGGAGGATAGGTTTGGTTATTGGCGAGGGAGAAGGGCGATCCTTAATCCTTAGGAGGAAGACGAGAGGGGAAGAGATATGGCTGAAGGCGACGAGAGAATCCACGGGGAAGAGGAGGAGCTCCAGGAGGAGGTCTTCCAGGAGAGTGCCCAGAACGGGGAAGAGGTAGAGGAAGAGGGGAAAGAGAACGAGGTTGATGCCGAGGAGATTGAGAAGAGTGGAAAGGAGGAAGAGGTGATGGCGGAAGAGCGCGAAGAGAAGGCTGTGAACACGGGGGAGGAGTCCAAGTTTCTGACCTACGCGGCGGTGGGCCTTGCCATTGTGGCTTTGTTCTTCAGTTTCTGGGGGTTCTCTACCCAGCTCAAGGAGAAGAAGCTCGAGGCCCGTGAGGCCGCCCTGGAGAAGAAGGTGGAGAAGATGGGCAAGGCACAGCTGGTGAGCGATTTCACCCTGAAGGCCGCTCAGGTTTACATGCTCACCATGGTTGATCGCAACTACGCGGCTGCCCAGAAGGTTGTGAGCGAGATGAAGGCAGAGGCCGCCGCCTTTGGAGAGTCGGGGGCCAAGCTGAACGCCCTGCTGAACGCCCTGGAGGCGGAGGTGAAGAAGGGTCCCTCTCCCATACCCGGACTGGTTAACGCCCTTAGTGCAGAGGTGAAGGCCGCTGCGGGGATGGCCGCCTCTGTTGCCCCTGCTCCCAAGGCAGTGGTCAAGCCTGCCCCCAAGCTGAAGATAGAGGAGGCCCCTGCCAAGGCCGAGGCCAAGAAGGCAGAGAAGGTAGAGAAGGCTGAAAAGGCCGAGAAGAAGGTGGAGAAGGTAGAGGAGGCCAAGAAGGAGGCCGCTCCTGCCAAGAAGACCCTGGCAGAGCCACCCCATCCCGGGAAGGAGCCAGGAGGTATCACCAGCAGCATGTTCCACATGTGGCAGAAGCTCTCGCCCTACTCCGAGTAGGGGGTGTAACCGCGAGCAGGGAAGAGAGCCTGTTAGAGGTACGGGATCTAAGGATCTCGTTCAGGGAAGGAGAGAAGGGAGAGGTTCCCGCGGTGCGGGGCCTCTCCTTTTCCGTTGAAAGGGGGGAGGTTTACGCCTTAGTGGGGGCATCTGGGTCTGGCAAGTCTGTCACCTCCCTCTCCCTGCTGCGCCTTCTGCCTCCCTCGGCGGTGGTTGAGGGGGAGGTGGTTTTCGAGGGGGTTGATCTTCTTGGGCTCCCCGAGGAGGACCTCAGGAGGCTGAGGGGGTCTGGAATCTCGATGATCTTCCAGGATCCGGTTGCCTCCCTGGATCCCACCATGAGGGTGGGGGACCAGGTGGTTGAAGGCATGGTTCTGGAGGGCATCTCCAAGGCAGAGGCGTGGGAGAGGACCGTGGCCCTCTTCGGGGAGATGGGAATTCCCTCTCCTCGGGAGGTGGCAAGGTCTTACCCGCACCAGCTCAGTGGTGGTATGTGCCAGAGGGTGATGATTGCCATGGCGATCTCCCGTAGTCCAAGGCTCTTGATTGCAGACGAGCCCACCACCGCCCTCGATGTCACCGTTCAGGCCCAGATACTGGCCCTCATGAGGGAGCTCATCTCGAGGCAGGGCACCTCACTCCTATTCATCACCCACGACCTGGCCATAGTGGCAGAGATGGCAGACAGGGTGGGTATAATCTGGCACGGTGAGCTCTGGGAGGAGGCCCCCGTTGAGGATCTCTTCAACTCCCCTGTTCATCCCTACACCCACACCCTTCTACAGGCCCTCCCTGACAGGGAGCGTGAGGATCCCTTCTTTCACCTATCTACCATCCTAACCGAGAGGGCGGAGGGAGAGGGGTGTCCCTTCCAGCGCGACTGTCCCCATGCCCTTCCCCAGTGTGCCTGCGAGGTACCCCCTTGGTTCCAGAACGGTGCCCACAAGGTTAGGTGCTGGCTCGAGAAGGACCGCCTGCTTTAGGTGGGTGGAGGGCAGGGGCGGGTCCGCGGGACCCTCTTAGGGCTGCTCTGCCAATCGTTCTCTTTCCCACCACTTGCCCTGCCAAAGGTCCCTTCTCTCCAGCTCCCGGTTTATGGCGTTGAGAACCTCTCTCTTCTTCAGCGCCCAGCGGGGTGCAACCAGCTCGTGGGGGTGGGGATCTCCCGTGAGTCTGTGGATCACCATCGAGGGCGGGAGAAGCGCCAGGAACTCGCAGAGAACCTCTGCGTACTCCTCCATCTCCAGTGGTCGGTATTCTTCCCTCCGATACAGGGTTTCAAGGGGGGTGCCCTCCACCACGTAGAGGAGGTGGGGCTTCACTCCCTGGATGTCCAATCCTCCCAGGACCCTGGCGGTGTGGAGCATCATGGACTTATCTTCACCGGGTAGTCCCAGGATAACGTGCACCACCACCTCTATTCCCCTCTCCCTGGTCTTTCTCACCGCCCGCAGGAACTCCTCTGGAGAGTGGCCCCGGTTTATCCGTTTCAAGGTGGCCTCGTGGATGCTCTGTAACCCGTACTCCACCCACAGGTGGGTCTTCTGGTTCAGCTCCTCCAGAAGGTCCAGCACCTCCGGCGATACGCAGTCTGGCCTGGTTCCTATGGCGATGCCCACCACATCGGGATCGGCAAGGGCCTGGTGGTATAGGGTGCGAAGGGTCTCCACGGGGGCGTAGGTGTTGGAGAACGACTGGAAGTAGGCGATGAACCTCTTTGCCTTGTAGCGCCGGGCGAGCCTCTCTTTGGCCAGGGAGATCTGCCGTGGTATCGATAGGGTGGCAGCCAGGCCGGTTCCCGATCCCCTGGAGTTGCAGTAGATGCACCCTCCAACCCCCTTGGAACCGTCCCTGTTTGGACAGGTGAGCCCTGCATCCAGGGCGATCCTCTGGACCCTGCATCCGAAGATCTCCCTCAGGTGCGGGCCGAGGGATCGGTAGCGGGCCTTCACCGCTCTGCCTCGGTCCCCTCTACCATCTCCAGGAGGATTCCCTCCAGGAGTCCGCAGTCGCTAACCACGAGGCGGTGGCACCCGAAGACCCTCATGCTCTCCTCCAGGAGGACGGCCCCTGCCACGATGAGGTCCTCCCTGCCCTTCTCCATGCCGTTCAGGGCCAACCTTTGGGAGGAGGTTAACCGCAGCAGCCTTTCTGTGAGGCTCTCCACCTCTCTGAGGTCCATCTGGTAACCGTGTACCAGCTCGTGGCGGTACAGGGGGAGTTCTTGGTGGAGGGCGGCTATGGTGGTGGGGGTGCCTGCCACTCCCACCAACAGGCGGGGTGGAGGCAGCCGGTTCATTTCCCTTCGCACTTCCTCCAGCACGGGGACCACCTTCTCTCTCAGTGAGCCTATCTCTCCCTCCAAAGGGGGATCGTGCGTAATCAACCCCTCGGTGAGGTGGACCACTCCCAGAGGGGTACTCTCGGTGAAGAGGATCCTGCCCTCTTCCACGAGGGTGTACTCGGTGCTACCTCCCCCTATGTCCACCAACAGCACCGGCCAGTGGAGGATCTGTAGCCCGAGGAAGGCCCCTTTGGCGGTTAGCTCGGCCTCTCTTCTCCCGGATATCACCTCTACCTCCCACCCGGTCTCCTCCTCGATCCGTTGGAGCAGGGTAGAGGCGTTCTTCGCTTCTCTAAAGGCGCTGGTGCCTACCGCCCGCGCCTCTTCTACCTCTGCCTCTTCAGCTGCCTGCCTGAACCCCTTCAGGGCAGAGATGGCCCTCTCCATGGCGGCAGGGGAAAACTCGCCCCTTTCGTGCATTCCCTCCCCCATGCGAACGATTGCCCGCTCCAGTCTCAGGGGAGAGAGGCCGGACTCCTTCTGCTCTGCGATAAGCATTCTGAAGGTGTTGGTGCCCAGGTCCACCGAGGCTAAGGTCTTCATCCCTTGTACCTGTAGTGTTTCAGTTCCCGCTCTATCTCTCGCTTGGCCGTCTTTCGCTTGATGGTCTCTCTCTTGTCCACCAGGGTCTTCCCCTTGGCCAGGGCGAGTTCAACCTTGGCCTTGCCTCGCTTGAAGTAGAGGCTTAGCGGGATCAGGGTGTATCCCCTCTCGGCAATCTTGCGCTCCAGTCTTCTTATCTCGTCCTTGTGTAGCAGGAGCTTGCGTGGACGAAGGGGATCGGGATTGAATACGGAACCGTGGGCGTAGGGGGCTATGTGGCACCCTACCAGGAATATCTCCCCCTTTTCGATGCGGGCGTAGCTGTCCTTCAGGTTCACCTGGCCGGCCCTGAGGGACTTCACCTCGCTGCCCTTCAGCTCGATCCCTGCCTCCAGGGTGTCCACGATCTCGTAGTCGTGGCGGGCCTTTCTGTTGATGGTGATCACCTTCTCTCCCTTTGCCATGGGCTCCTCCTCTGGGGCAGTGATATTCTCAGAGGCCCCCGTGGGCAAGCTCTGTACCTTCAAAACCGGTTTTCCCTTTAGGCTTTGTTGGTGAGATTGAAAAAGTTCCGCGGGGCGAAAATTTTTGGCAGACCGTGTTGACGTAGCTAAATGATATTTGGTATCGCTAAAACCAACGAGGTGGAAGACGGACGAGACGGGTCGGGATGCCCACTGAGAGAAAGGGGAGGTGTAAAATGGAGTTTTCTTTTACTGAGGAGCAACGCCTCATGGCCGAGACGGCGAGAAAGATCGCCAAAGACTTCCCCCCTGACTACTGGTACGAGAAAGAGGAGGCAGGAGAGTTTGGAGAGGAGTTCTGGAAGGCCATTAGCGAGGCGGGTTTCCTGGGAATAGTGGTTCCTGAGGAGTACGGCGGCGTGGGGCTCGGGGTGACCGAACTCATGCTGGTTATTCAGGAGCTTTGCGAGAACGGATGTGGTATGGCTGGCAACTGGTACATCTGCCTAACCGAGGTGTTTGGGGCGATGCCCATAGTGAAGTACGGCTCTCCCGAGCAGAAGGAGAGGTACCTGCCCAAGATAGCCTCAGGGGAGCTGGAGTTCTGCATGGCACTTACCGAGCCCAATGCAGGCACCAACACCTTCAGAATAGAGACCTTTGCAAAGAAGGAGGGAGACGGGTACCGGATTAACGGCACCAAGATCTTCATCAGCGGTGCAGACAGGGCCAAGGGGATGCTTCTCATCGCCAGAACCACCAAGCCCGAGGAGGCTCCCAAGAAGACCCACGGAATCACCCTCTTTCTCGTGGATCTGCCCAACGAGGCCGTCAAGGTGAGTCCCATTCCAAAGCACGGAATCAACTACTCGAAGACCTGCGAGGTGGTGATAGAGGACCTGTGGGTGCCTGAGAGCGCGGTTCTGGGCGAGGTGGACAGGGGGTGGCACTCCCTGCTCGACGTGCTGGATCCCGAGAGATTGGTCTTCACCGTTGCCTCAGTGGGGATTGGCAAGTTGGCCATAAACTACGCGGTGAATTACGGAAACCAGAGAAAGGTGTTCTCCCAGCCCATCAGCAGCTACCAGGCGTTGCAGCATCCAATTGCCGAGGCCTACGCAAGCCTGGTGAGCTCCGAGCTTCTCGCTTACAAGGCGGGTTGGCTCTTCGACCAGGGGGGCCACTACAGGGAGATAGGCGCCGTGGCCAACATGGCAAAGGCGGTGGCCGTCGAGAACGCGACCAAGGCCGTTTACTGGGCCATGCAGACCCTTGGCGGGTACGGTTACTCCAAGGAGTACCATGTGGAGAGGTGGTGGAGAGAGATAAACCTGGTGCGCCTGGCGCCGGTCACCCAGCAGATGGCTTTGAACTACATAGCAGAGCACATACTGGGAATGCCCAAGAGCTACAGCTGAAGACCAACACCCCTTTCCCTACTCAGGGGCCGAGAACCACTCTTGGCCCCTTTTTTTGCTTGTGGAGAGGGAGAAGAGAGACTCCTCCCTTGGGGAAGGAGCCTTCGCTTACCTGCTACTTTCCGTGTTTTATGAAGCGGTCCTTGTCATCGCCCTCGCTGCCCTGGGACGAGGGCTTGGTGGGCATGTTCCGCCTTCTGGTGCGCGGGTTTCTCTCTAACAGCTCTGAAAACCTCTTAACCAGCTTGTCCAGCTCTTCCTCTTCGTTAGGCTCTCTTCCTCTCTTGTTCATCTAATCCCCTCTCTCGTTCAACGTCTCTAAGATGCCTCGCCCTTGGAGAGCGAGGTCTCCGTTGTGCCAAACCACTCGTTCAGGTACTCGTTCAGATTCTGAAGCGCCCTGATCACCCTCTCTATCTTCTGCCTGGTGATGTCCTGGAACTGTAGGAGGGATATGGCGTCGAAGAGGACTCCCTCCAGCTCTGCCAAGGCCTCTTTCGCCTCTTCCACCTTCTGCTGATCCAGAAGCTCGGTTATGCTCGTCACCCTCTGCATGGCCTCGTCTATCTTGTCCATCACCTCTCCCGTCTTCTCCTCAGTCTCGCGGGTGACACTGTAGAGACGCTCCACCACACGGCTGGCCTTTTTGGGGCCCCTGTCCTTCTTTAATTGGGCAATTATTTTTCTTATCTCTTCTGCCTTTTCCCCTCCAACCTCCAAGGTGGTTAGGTACTCCTCCAGTTTTTGGATCAAGGGATCCTCCTCTGGTTCTGCGCTGGTGGGAGGGGTTGCACCCATGGGCACATAGGCACCGTCTTGATCCAGCACATTTCCTTGCTCTTGCCTCTCTTGGAGCTCCTTCATCAGTTGTTCAACGAGATCCTGGTGGTCGCTCATGCCTCTCTCTCCCCTTTTTAATTGCCGTATGAGGTTATCATGCCTGGCCCAGCACCTGGTTCAGCTTCTCTTTCAGGGTCTCTGGGGTGAAGGGCTTCACGATGTAGTTGTTCACCCCGGACTTGAGGGCCTCCACGATATCTTCCTTGGCGGCCATGGTGGTTATCATGAGGATGGGGATGTTTGCGAAGCTCTTGCTGCCCCTTATGGTCTTCACGAAGGTTAAGCCGTCCATCTCCGGCATGTTCCAGTCCGTCAGCACCAGGTCTATCCCCCCCTCTTTCAACTTGGCCAATCCCTCTATCCCGTTCTCGGCCTCCACCACGTCTTTGTACCCTAAGCGGGCGAGGGTGTTCTTGATGATTCTTCTCATGGTAGAAGAGTCGTCCACCACCAGTATTTTCATACGGTTCTCCTCCTAATCCTGCCTTTGGGGTCGCCTTACCAAACCACAGCCTCCTGGGTCTCTTCAACCCCTCTACCGGCACTCCTTCCCCCTTCGTTTCACCTAAATATAGCACCCTCACCGTTGACATACAACCGCAAAGGTCGTACTCCATCCAACAGAAATTAACGCTTTCCTTAGACGAAGGAGGATAAGGGCCATGGAGAAGAGGCTCGCAGAGAGAACCGGTCGCATCAAGCCCTCGCCTACGCTGAGCATCACCGCCGCGGCGAAGGCCATGAAGGCCCAGGGAATAGACGTTGTGGGCTTTGGAGCGGGAGAACCCGACTTTGACACCCCGGAGCACATCAAGGAGGCCGCCATAAAGGCCATGAGGGATGGGTTCACTAAGTACACCCCCGTTCCTGGGACCGACGAGATGAAGGAGGCCATTCTCTACCGGTTAGAGGAGGACCACGGGCTGAAGTACGAGAAGAGCGAGGTGATCGTCTCCTGCGGTGCCAAGCACTCCCTCTACAACCTTGCCATGGCTCTCTTCCAAGAGGGGGACGAGGTTATCGTACCTGCCCCTTACTGGGTGACCTACCCGGCCCAGGTGCTTCTGGCAGACGCCAATCCCGTGATCGTCGAGACCAGTGAGGAGAACCTCTTTAAGCTGACTCCCGAGCAGCTGGAGGATGCCATCACTCCCAACACCAGGGCCGTGATTCTCAACACCCCTTCAAATCCCACGGGAACCGCCTACGAGAAGGAGGAGCTCGAGAGGCTTGCTGAGGTGTGCCTGAAGCACGGCCTCTGGATCATCTCCGACGAGGTCTACGAGAAGATCGTTTACGACGGCTACAGGCACGTGAGCATTGCCTCTCTGGGAGAGGAGGTTAAGGCCCGTACCTTCGTGGTTAACGCCGTCTCCAAGACCTACTCCATGACAGGATGGAGGATAGGCTGGATAGCGGGAGACGCGGATGTGGTTGCGGCCATGTCCAAGATCCAGAGCCAGTCCACCTCCAATCCCACCTCCATCGCCCAGGCTGCTGCGATAGAGGCCCTCAGGGGCCCCCAAGACGCCGTGGGAGAGATGGTGAAGGCCTTCAAGGAGCGCCGAGACGTGATCGTGGGTCGGTTGAACTCCATCCCTGGGGTCTCGTGCTTCACTCCCAAGGGTGCCTTCTACGTTTTCCCCAACTTTTCCGGATGCTACGGAAAGAGCTACAACGGGAAGACCATCTCTAACTCCCTGGACATGGCAGACTACCTGTTGAACGAGGTGAAGGTGGCAATAGTGCCCGGTGTGGCCTTTGGAGAAGACTCTTGTGCTAGGCTGTCGTACGCCACCTCCATGGAGGCCATTAAGAAGGGATTGGACAGGATAGAAGAGGCTGTGAAGGCCCTCTCTTAGGTCATGAGAAGGGTTTTTATTGTAGATACCACCCTTAGGGATGGGGCCCAGTCTCCCCAGGTCACCTTCTCGCTTGAGGGAAAGGTTAGGTTTGCCCAGCAGCTGGAGAGGCTGAATGTAGACGTGATAGATGCAGGTTATCCCGCCCTCTCTGCTGAAGAGAGGGCGGCGGTAGAGAGGGTGGCCGACTCGGTGGGTTCCGTAACGGTGATGGCCTTAGCCCAGGGAGACGAAGGGGAGATAGAGGAGGCCGCCAGGGCCCTCTCCAACGCACCGAGAAAGAGGATCCACCTCTACGTTCCAGTCTCCGACATTCATCGCCGGTATCTCTTGCGGGGAGAGAGGAGAGAAGAGGTGCTGAAGACCTCCCTCGAGATGGTGGCAAAGGCGGCAAGCCTGGCAGACGAGGTGGAGTTCACCCCTGGTGATGCTGCCAGGGCCGACCAGGGCTTTCTCAGGGAGGTGTGCTGCGGTGTGGAGGAGGCTGGTGCCAAGGTGATCAATCTCTCCGACACCGTGGGAATCGCCGTTCCCTCGAAGTGGGCAGAGGTGGTGGCGGGGGTGGTGAAGTCCCTTCGGGGTAGTGCTCTGGTTAGCACCCATTGCCACGACGACCTGGGAGTTGCCACGGCCAACTCCTTGGCGGCGGTGGAGGCCGGTGCCTCCCAGGTGCACGCTACCATAGGTGGGGTGGGAACCAGGGCTGGAAACGCCGCGGTGGAGGAGATAGCCGTGGCCCTCCACGTGTGGGGGGAGGACCTTGGGCTGGAATGTGGCCTTGAGTTGAGAGAGATATACCCAACCTCGCGCCTGCTCACCATGCTAACCGGTTGCATTCTCCCCCCCCACAAGGCGGTGGTGGGGGACCTTGCCTTTGTACACACCATTGAGGGCCACAGAATGGCAGTGGTTAAGGACCAGAGGGCCATTCAGATAGTTGATCCGCAGAGCGTGGGACGGCCTTCGAGCAGAACCCCGATAACCAGGTACGCTGGGCGAATGATGTTTGAACAGAAGGTTCACGAGCTTGGCTATTCCTTAGACGAGGAGCAGCTCTCCGATGCCTACCAGCTCTTCTCCTCCGTCGCCTGGAAGAAGTCCGAGGTAACCGATGCGGATGTCGCGGCGGTGGTGGAGGAAGTGATCTCTGAGCACGGCCTTGAATGGGAGCTGGTCTCCTTCTCCATCTCCATGGAGAGTGGTAGTGCCCCAAGGGCCGTGGTGAGGCTTAGGCGGGGAGAGTTGGAGATAGAGGAAGAGGCAGAGGGTAACGGACCGGTGGATGCCGCCTTCAAGGCTGTAGAACGGGCCACGGAGACCCCTGCCAAGCTGGTGGACTTCAGCGTTAGGGCCCTCACCTATGGCAAGGACGCCTTGGGAGAGGCGGTGGTGAGGGTTAGGATTGGAGGTAGGGAACGGGTTGGCCGCGCCGTGAGGACGGACGTGGTGGAAGCCGCCATAAGGGCCTTTCTCAAGGCCATCGACGAGTGAAGGTCTCGCTTTCAAACTTCCCAACGCGAAGAAGGAGAAGGTAGATTCATGGGAATGACCATTGCCGAGAAGATTCTGGCGTTTCACGCAGATAGGGATAGGGTTAGGCCGGGAGAGATAATCAACGCCAGGGTGGACATCGCCCTGGGCAACGACATCACCGCTCCCATAGCCATAAAGGCCTTGAGGGATATGGGGGTGGAGAGGGTCTTCGATCCCGATAGGGTGGTGCTGGTTCCCGATCACTTCACTCCCAACAAGGACATCCAGTCTGCACAGCAGTGCAAGATGCTAAGGGAGTTTGCCAGGGAGCAGAACCTGACCCACTACTTCGAGGTGGGACAGGTGGGGATAGAGCACGCGTTGCTTCCCGAGCAGGGAATAGTGGTGCCTGGAGACCTGGTTATAGGGGCCGATTCTCACACCTGCACCTACGGTGCCTTGGGGGCATTTGCAACGGGGGTTGGAAGCACCGACCTTGCTGCTGCGATGATAACCGGTGAGATCTGGCTCAGGGTTCCAGAGAGCATCCTCTTCGTCTACACGGGCAAGAGGGGCCCTTGGGTTACCGGAAAGGACATGATCCTCGAGACCATTGGCAGGATAGGGGTTGATGGTGCCAGATACATGGCCATGGAGTTCGTAGGAGATGCCATAACGGAGCTCCCCATGGAGGAGCGGCTCACCATGTCAAACATGGCCATTGAGGCTGGGGGCAAGACGGGGATCATTCCGCCTGACCAGGAGACCCTGGAGTTTGTCAATGTGAGGGCGAAGAGGCCCTACGAGGTCTTCAGCAGCGACGGGGATGCCCGGTACGCACGAGTGGTGGAGATAGATGTTTCGTCCCTGGAACCGGTGGTTGCCCTTCCCCACTTACCAGAGAACGTCAAGCCAGTCTCCTCCTTGCCCGAGATATCTATAGACCAGGTGGTTATAGGTTCGTGTACCAACGGCAGGATCAGAGACCTCAGACAAGCAGCGGAGATATTGAAAGGAAAGAGGGTGCATCCCAGGGTGCGGCTCATAATCATTCCGGCGACCCAAAAGATCTACCACCAGG
>CAZMTB010000012.1:0-8254 GCA_964569095.1 uncultured Aquificales bacterium | reverse complement strand
AGGGGGTCTTTCCCCCCAGCTCCTCCAGGGGCCTGTCAGACATTCCGTCTCCAAGGATAACCACGTACCTGTTGTCGTCTCTCATCCTTTCCCTCTCCTTGCCCTACCGCGGTTTCGCCTAAATCTATGCCTGCAGGTGCGAGAGGCAAGTTTGCCCTTGGCCTTGTAATTCCCGGTATCCGGCCCATATTGGGTTCTACTGGAGAGGAGGAGAGGAGATGAGAGGAAGAAAGGCGCTCTTCTTGGCGTTCACCCTGTGGATCCTTGCCGGTTGTGCCCCTTCCATGAAGGTTGAAAGGATGGAGCCCATCCGCCTTCCCCACACCTACAGCGTTATCCTGCTAACCCGGCAACCTCCCACGGAGGTGCAGTGGAAACTGCTGGGCAAGATGGAGGAGACCCTCAACTTTGAGCAGATGCTCAACGTGGTCTACCTGCCCCAGGTGGAGTACTTCGACGGTTCCCCCCAAACCGTGAAACTGCTGGCCACCAGCGGTGCAGACACCCTGGTGCTATTTCGCCGCCTCGATCTCTTGCAGACCGGTTCGGGCTACAGGCTGGTGGCCAAGATGAGCTTCTTAGGTATCTCCAATGTGCCTTCTGAGGCCTCGAGACCGAGGGAACCGGGTCTTGCAAGTGTGGCTCCCTTCGTGCTGGAGGGTGACAGGAGCTCCTCGGTGGAGCTGAACCAGAGGGTACCGCTGGGGGAGGCCATAAACCTCTTGGGGACCCGCTTGGCCCTCGAGGTATCCGACCAGATAGTGCCCGCCGAGGACGCCCAGTTTGCCCCCTACATCGCACCGCCCGGGGGACCTGCAGGCATGGGAGAAGAGGGTGACTTTTAGCTTGACTTGCAGCCCCCTGCACCGTAGGTCTCTCTTGCCATGAGGGAGCTGGTACACGTTCACGTGCCTTGGTGGTACCTGACCGCCAACTACGACGAGTCCCTGGAGCGGATAGAGGAGGCAGGGGTAGGGGTGGAGCTCTACCTCTCCGCTGAGGAGATGGACTCCACCTCCACGGAACGCTTGGAGAGGTTCCTCTTGCCCATGGTGAAGAGGGAGATTCCCTTCACCGTTCATGCCCCCTTCATGGACCTTAGCCCGGGAAGCGCCGACCCCTGGATCCGCAAGGTTAGCATAAACCGGTGGCTTCAGCTGGTTCCCCTCATCGACCTAGTGGCGCCGAAGGTGGTGGTGGATCACCCTGGCTACAACAGGTGCTTCTACGAAGAGCACCTCCAGGACTGGCAGGAGCGCACCGCCGAGGCCCTCAACATCTTCGTGGACTCCTTCTCCTTCAACACCAAGGTGGCGGTGGAGAACATCTTCGATGGCGGTCCCGAACCCCTCAGGGGACTCCTTGAAGTGGCAGACCACCCGCAGGTGGGCTGCTGTTTCGACGTGGGCCACTTCAACGTGTTCAGCAGGGTTCCCCTCCAGAGGTGGCTCGATGCCCTGGGCAGGTGGATATTCGAGCTTCACGTTCACGACAACGCCGGGGAGAACGACGACCACCACGCTCTGGGGACGGGAACCGCTCCCGTGAAGGAGGCCATTGCCTGGGCCCTGGGCAGTCTCCAGGAGCCGCCGGTTATCACCGTAGAGGCCCACACCGTTGACGATCTCCTGGCCAGCCTCCGTTACCTTGACACGCTGAAGTAGGCGGTGTTAAAGGGCGCCCATCCACAGGCGATCCCCGCTGGTTGTTTCCAGGGAGGCCAAGCCGCTTTTTAAGGAGGAGAGACGACGATGGATTACAAGGATACCCTTAATCTTCCGAAGACCGACTTTCCCATGAAGGCTCGGTTGAGCCAGAGGGAGCCAGAGATCCTGAAGCGCTGGGAAGAGAGAGGGTTGTACCGCCTGATTCGCCAGTCGCGAAAGGGCTCTCCCCTTTGGGTTCTCCACGACGGGCCTCCCTACGCCAACGGGCACATCCACATGGGGCACGCCTTGAACAAGGTTCTCAAAGACATAATCAACCGTTTCAAGGTGCTGGAGGGCTACGACATAAACTACGTTCCCGGCTGGGACTGCCACGGGCTGCCCATAGAGCACCAGGTGGAGAAGGAGCTTGGCCCCAGGAAGAGGGAGATGTCCAAGGCAGAGATCCGCAAGCTCTGCCGCAGCTACGCGGAGAGGTTCATCGAGATCCAGCGGGACGAGTTCAAGCGCCTGGGCGTGGTGGGAGACTGGGAGAATCCCTACATCACCATGGACTACGGCTACGAGGCCTGCATAGTGAGGGAGCTGGGACGGTGCTTTGAAGAGGGCCTGGTGGAAGAGGGCCTCAAGCCCGTCTACTGGTGTATCCAGTGCGAAACCGCCCTGGCAGAGGCGGAGGTGGAGTACGGGGACCACACCTCTCCCTCAATCTACGTGAAGTTTCCCGCGGTGGACGACCTGGAAGACCTCTTTGGAGAGATGGGAGACACACCGGCGTTCTTCGTGATCTGGACCACCACTCCCTGGACCCTTCCCGCCAACCTGGCGGTGGCGGTGCATCCCCAGTACGCCTACGCCGCGGTGAGGGTGAACCACAGGGACAGGGAGGAGACCTGGATTCTTGCAGAAGGCCTCATCGACGAGGTCATGGCCGCGGCGGGGCTCTCCCAGTGGCAGGTGGTCTCCACCGTGAAGGGTAGCGAGCTTGAGAGGAAGAGGTATCGTCATCCCTTTGAGCCCAGGGAGGGAATGGTGGTTCTTGCCGACTACGTGACCCTGGTACAGGGAACCGGCTGCGTTCACACCGCCCCCGGGCACGGCCTTGAAGACTATGTGGTGGGGCTCCAGTACGGCCTCGAGGTTTACAACCCCGTGGACGACCAGGGTCGCCTTGACGACACCGTGACCCACTTTCAGGGCGAGGTGGTGTGGGATGCCAATCCCAAGGTGACGGCCCTTTTAGACCAACTCGGGTACCTCATCAAGGAGGAGCCCGTCTCCCACTCCTATCCCCACTGCTGGAGGTGCAAGCAGCCCGTGATCTTCAGGGCCACCCCTCAGTGGTTCATCTGCATGGAGAAGAAGGGGCTTCGCAGGAGGTGCCTGGAGGCAATAGAGAGGGTGAGGTGGATTCCCGACTGGGGCAGAATAAGAATCCGCGAAATGGTCTCCCAGAGGCCCGACTGGTGCATATCCCGCCAGAGGGCGTGGGGGGTGCCAATCACCGTTCTCTACTGCGAGGGGTGCGGTTCTGCCATCTACTGCAACGAGCTCTTCGAGCGGGTGGCGAGGCTGGTGGAGCAGCACGGGGCAGACGCCTGGTTCACCGCCTCCGACCACGAGATCATACCCCCCGACTTCACCTGTCCCTCCTGTGGCCACCGCCGGTTCCGCAGGGGTACCGACATCCTCGACGTGTGGTTCGACTCGGGGGTTAGCCACGCCGCGGTGCTGGAGGCCAGGGAAGGACTCAAGTGGCCCTGCGACATGTACCTCGAGGGAAGCGACCAGCACAGGGGGTGGTTCCAGAGCACCCTGATCGCCTCGGTGGCCACCCACCACGACGCCCCTTACAAGGAGGTTCTCACCCACGGTTTCGTGGTGGACGGGGAGGGCAAGAAGATGTCCAAGAGCCTCGGAAACATCATTGCCCCCCAAGAGATAATCAATAAGTACGGTGCCGACATACTGAGGCTGTGGGTTGCCGCCGAGGACTACAGCGACGACGTCCGCATCTCCCAGAACATCATCAAGGGGCTGGTGGATGCCTACCGCAAGGTTAGAAACACCATTCGGTTCCTTCTGGGCAACCTCTACGACTTCGATCCCGCCAGGGATGCCCTCTCCTGGGACGAGATGGAGGAGATGGACAGGTGGATCCTGTGCCGCTACCGCAGGATGGTGAAGGAGGTGATAGACTCCTACCGCAGCTACAGGTTCCACAAGGCCTTCACCGTTCTCCACCGCTTCTGCACCATAGACCTCTCTTCCATCTACCTGGACGTGGTGAAGGAACGCCTCTACATCTGCGGCAGGGAGTCTAAGGAGAGGCGCTCCGTGCAGACGGCGTTGCTGCCCATGCTGAAGGGCATCGTCACCATGCTCTCCCCCATACTGGTCTTCACCAGCGAGGAGGCCTGGGAGTTCATTCCGGGGGAGAAGGAGGAGAGCGTGCACCTCTCCAGGTTCCCCGACCCCGAGACCCTGCCCCACGACGACGGTCTCGAGGAGAGGTGGAACAGGCTCTTCGAGCTTCGCCAGGAGGTCACCAAGGCCCTGGAGGAGGCGAGGCGAAACGGCGTGATCGGGCATCCCTTCGACGCCGCGGTCCGCATCTTCGGGGGCGAGAAGGTGGAGAAGGTGCTCGAAGGCTTCTCCCCGGAGGTGTTGAGGGAGTTCTTCATCGTCTCCAAAGTGGAGTACCTGGCAGGGGGCGAGGGTAGCTACAGGTCTGAGGATATTCCCGGTCTCTCCATCTCCGTGGAGAGGGCACCCGGGGAGAAGTGCGAGCGCTGCTGGGTCTACTCCACCACCGTGGGAGAGAGCCCCGAGCACCCCACCATCTGCAGCAGGTGCCTCAAGGTGGTGCAGTGAGGCGGTGGGGAACGCCCTTACTGCTCGCCGCC
Source organism: uncultured Aquificales bacterium (assembly GCA_964569095.1). Classification (GTDB taxonomy): domain Bacteria; phylum Thermosulfidibacterota; class Thermosulfidibacteria; order Thermosulfidibacterales; family JALWSI01; genus JALWSI01. The sequence continues at coordinate 3,681 of CAZMTB010000012.1, read as the reverse complement.
GTGGTCTTCCTGCTCGACAGGGTGGCAAAGCTGTGGGTGGTTCACAACCTCTCCACCAAGACCACCCTGGTGCTCTCTAAGTTTCTCAACCTCACCCAGGTTAGAAACCCCGGGGGGGCCTTCGGGATGTACGTGGGGAGCCGATCGGGAACGGTCTTCCTGGTGGCCTCCCTGGTGGCCATCTTGGTTATCTTCCAATTGCTCAAGAAGCTGCCCCTCGAAAATACGCTGTCTCGCGTGGGGTTGGGTCTCGTGTTAGGTGGAGGGATTGGCAACCTGGTTGACAGGCTCATCTACCACCGGGTGATAGACTTCGTCGATCTCCACCTGGGACCCTACCACTGGCCTGCCTTCAACCTTGCCGACAGCGCCATCGTGGTGGGGGTGGTCCTGGCACTGTGGGGATACTGGGGCAGGGAGAAGGGCGAGGTGCCAGAAGACTCCCAGTCCCCGTAGGGGAGACCCCCCCCTTCGTCCCGTGGCCACTGGCGGGGTGGCCCTTCCGGCAGTGCCAGTGGCGTTCCTCCCTGCCCTCGTCGTGCCGCTGCATGTAGTATTTACCTCGTAAAGGCTTGACAAGATGTGGTAGATGTGTTCAATGCCTGAATCCACACACAAGATGCAGTGGTTCGTCTGGGTTTTCCTACCCCAGATGGCCGAAGGCTGCCCGGGGTTCAACGACCTTGGCTACATGGTGAAGACCGCCTGGGAGTGGGAGAAGGCGGTGCTGGAAAGGGGATTGCAGGAGTTTTCGTAAAGGGGGATACTGGTACTTAGGAAGGGATGCTTGGGAAGGGACTTTGGCGCTTGGTGAAGATGGAGAACCGGTATTGAAGAACGAGGAGAACGTTACCGTCTTCAGGCCCTGGGGTAGCTACACGGTCCTGAAGGAGGACGAGGGCTACAAGGTGAAGAAGGTGCTGGTTAACCCGGGGCAGAGCTTGAGCCTCCAGAGGCACAGGCACCGTTCTGAGCACTGGGTGGTGGTTAAGGGCGAGGCCCTGGTCACCGTGGGGGAGGAGCGCATGGTGCTTGGGCCCAACCAGTCTGCCTACGTTCCCAAGGGGGCCCTTCACAGGCTCGAGAACGCCACCGACGAGATACTGGAGATAATAGAGGTCCAGGTGGGAGACTACGTGGGAGAGGACGACATCGAGAGGTTCGAAGACAGGTATGGAAGGTGACCGCCTTGGCAGTGGTTTGGCGAGGCTGGCGTCCCCCGCACTTGACGGCGGCGATGCGATTGTTTAGACGTGGGTTACCGTACCTTAATGTGGAAAGGGGGGATGCCGTATGCTGAAACGGCGATTTTCGTGGCTGGTTGTGCTGGTGGGCGTGGTGGCCTTCTTCTCCTATTCTCCCGCTCTTCACGCCAAGTCCAAGGGTGCCTCTCAAAAGGCGGTGTCTGCGGCCAAGTCGGTTGGCGTCTCCAATCCTCTCGACGTCAACTCCGCAACTGCCGAGGAGCTGCAGGTGCTTCCCGGCATAGGACCCAAGATAGCAGAGAGGATAGTGAAGTACCGGGAAGAGCACGGGCCCTTCTCGTCGGTGGAGGATCTCACCAAGGTTAAGGGGATAGGAGAGAAGAAACTGGAGAAGCTTCGTCCCTTCGTGAAGGTGGGGAAGGGCAAGAAGTGATACCCGTTGGCGCCGGGGTCACCCGGCGCCTTCTCCGTTTGCCTTCTTTGCGCTAAGGTTTTTCAAAGTGATACGATGCGCCCCTGGCCTGTCTCTGGAGGGCCTTGAAACCCTAATAGGTTCCTTGAATGGGAGCGTGGTTCGTTGAAGACCGTCTTGAAGAACTTTCCCTTGCCCCGCTTGACAGCGCGGGAGAGGTGTGTTCAATGATTGAACGCACGGCAAGATCAAGGTGTTTCCCCTCTGGAGCTCCCATGCTCCAGGGGGCCGAAGGCTGCCCGCAGGTGGGCCCGCGCGTGAAGGTTCTAAACCACCGTGCCCCGTGAGGGCCGCGTTTTCACGAGGAGGTATGATGGCGTCTCTTAGTGGCGTGTCTCTTGGAGGTGGTCCGTGACCGCCCGCAGTGCCCTTGGGTTGCTTATGGATAAGGTCCAGAAACGCCTGGCCACCGTGGGGGTGATCGGGTTGGGATACGTGGGCCTTCCCCTGGTGAGGGAGTTTCTGAAGGCGGGCTTCCCCGTTCTCGGTTTCGACGTGGACGGTAAGAAGGTGGAGATGCTCCGTGGGGGGGAGAGCTACATCAAGCACGTTGACGGTGGGTTTCTTAAAGAAGAGGTTTCGAGGGGCCGGTTAAGGGTCACCAGCGACCCTTCCCGGCTGGGCGAGGCCGATGCGATCTTGATCTGCGTACCCACTCCCCTTGGAAGGCACAAGGAACCCGACCTCTCCTACGTGTTGACCACCACCAGGGATGTGGCCAGGGTGCTCAGAAGGGGGCAGGTGGTGGTTCTCGAGTCCACCACCTATCCCGGTACCACCGACGAAGAGATGCTACCCTTGCTTGAGGAGTCGGGGCTGAAGGTGGGAGAGGACTTCTTCCTCGGGTACTCTCCCGAGAGGGAGGACCCGGGGAACGAGGAGTTCTCCACGGGAACCATTCCCAAGGTGGTTAGCGGGGTCACCGAGAACTGTCTCAAGGTGGTGCAGGCCCTGTACGACCAGGTGGTTGTGAAGACGGTTCCCGTCTCCAGCACCAGGGTGGCAGAGGCCACCAAGATCCTCGAGAACACCTACAGGGCGGTGAACATAGCCCTGGTGAACGAGCTGAAGGTGGTGTTTGAACGCATGGGGATAGACGTGTGGGAGGTGATAGAGGCGGCCAAGACTAAACCCTTTGGTTTTCATCCCTTTTACCCGGGGCCGGGTCTTGGTGGCCACTGCATTCCCATAGACCCTTTCTACCTGACCTGGAAGGCCAAGGAGTACGACATACACACCAGGTTCATAGAGCTGGCGGGGCAGGTGAACACCAACATGCCCTACTACGTGGTGGAGAGAACCACGAGGGCCTTGAACGAGAGGGGTATTCCCGTGAAGGGGGCGCGTATCCTCGTGGTGGGCGTGGCCTACAAGCCCGACGTGGACGACGACAGGGAGAGCCCCGCCTTCGTGATCATGGATCTCTTGGAAGAACTGGGTGCCCTGGTGGACTACCACGACCCCTACATTCCCAGGCTTCGCCTTGGACGGAGGTGCAGAAAGTCGAGGGAGTCGGTCTCTCTCTCTCCGCGCACCTTAAAAGGGTACCACTGCGCCGTGGTGGTCACCGACCACCGGGTGATAGACTACGGGTTGCTTCTCGAGAACGTCGACCTGGTCATTGACACCAGGAACGCCTTGAAACTCCGCGGGCTCTCCAACGGGAAGGTGGTGAAGGCTTGAAGGTTCGCTCCACCGTTGGCCGTGGCTATCTGGCGAGGTTGAAGCCATGAGCGTTGCGTTTCACGGTGTTTCCTTTAGAAATAACCGTGCCCGCAGGCTGATAGGGGACCACAGGTTCGTTGAGGTCTTCACCGATTGCCCTTTGGAGGCGTGCAAAAGGCGGGATCCCCAGGGCATCTACTCCAAGGCCTATAGGGGAGAGATAACGGGGGTCACCGGCATAGACTCCCCCTACGAGCCCCCCGAGTCTCCCGAGCTCGTGCTGCAGACGCGAGATATCGATCTTGAAGCGCTGCTGGGCGTGATCTTGCGAGGCTTTCA
>CAZMTB010000011.1:0-1773 GCA_964569095.1 uncultured Aquificales bacterium | reverse complement strand
GAAGATAGTGAGGGAGATAGTGAAGAGGCTTGGCTTCATGCTGGAGGTGGGGCTCGGCTACCTCTCCCTCGACCGCACCTCGGCCACACTATCAGGTGGGGAAGGTCAACGCACGAGATTGGCAACTCAGATAGGGTCTGGTCTTGTTGGTGTCACCTACGTGCTGGACGAGCCCAGCATAGGTCTCCACCCAAGGGACAACGAGAGGCTACTAAACAACCTGAAGCGCCTGGCAAGTATGGGCAACACCGTGATCGTGGTGGAACACGACAGGGACACCATAGAGAAGGCAGACCTGGTGGTGGATTTAGGACCAGGTGCAGGAGAGGACGGTGGCCACCTGGTGGCCATGGGAACTCCCCAGGAGGTGAAGGAGAACCCAGAGTCCCTCACTGGTGGCTACCTTTCGGGAAGAATCCAGATGCCTTCGAAAGAGAACCGAAGGAGCCCAAAGGGCGTTCTGAAGATAAAAGGGGCAAGGCAGCACAACCTAAAGGGCATAGACGTCTCCATACCCCTTGGATGCTTCGTTTGTGTCACCGGCGTCTCCGGATCGGGTAAAAGCTCGCTGGTGGTAGACACCCTATACCCCGCCCTCCACTCCATGCTCAACAGGGAACCCCTACCGGCAGGGCCCTTCGAGTCCATAGAGGGACTAGAACACCTCCACAAGGCGATCCTCATCGACCAGGCACCCATAGGCCGCACTCCCCGCTCCAACCCCGCAACATACACGGGGGTGTTCACCCCCATCAGAGAGCTATTCGCCCAGCTCCCCCTCAGCAGGGCGAGGGGATACAGGGCCGGCAGATTCAGCTTCAATCTGGCAGGGGGACGCTGCGAGACCTGCAAGGGAGAAGGGGCAATAAAGGTAGAGATGCACTTTCTACCCGACCTATACGTGCCCTGCGAAAGCTGCAAGGGAAGCCGCTACAACAGAGAGACCCTGGAGGTGCGCTACAACGGAAAGAACATCGCCGAGGTCTTGAATATGACCGTGGACGAAGCCCTTCGCTTCTTCCAGCACATTCCCCCCATTGAGAGAAGGCTATCCACCCTTGCCGAGGTGGGTCTGGGATACATGAGGTTGGGGCAACCCGCCACCACCCTCTCGGGGGGAGAGGCCCAAAGGGTGAAGCTGTCAAAAGAGCTGGGCAAACTCGCAAGGTACTCCTCTCTCTACATCATGGACGAACCCACCACTGGGCTCCACTTTCACGACATATCCCAGCTGTTGAAGGTGATAGACCGCCTGGTGGACAACGGACACACCGTGGTGGTGATAGAACACAACTTAGACGTGATAGCCTACGCAGATCACGTGATAGACCTCGGGCCTGAAGGGGGAGAAGGGGGGGGTCAGGTTGTGGCATGCGGTACGCCGGAAGAAGTGGCCTCTGTGCCAACCTCTTGGACCGGCAGGTTCTTAAGAAAACACCTTGAACAACAGTAAGTTACGCTGCTCAAGAATAGGGCAATCCAAGGGAAAGGCAAAGGGGAAGGTGGGTTTGAGAAGATACTCACATGGTTATCCACAGGTTATGAACAGGGAGCTGGGAATAGAGGTTGTAGAAGCGATAACACCATCGTTTTCAACATGATATGTCTGAGACACCAATGCTTTGCCAGTGGGCCAACACAAGAGTAGAAATGCAGGAACGAATGGAAAGGAGACCCCGCGTGGCATGACCAGAGAAGAGAGTGATTGGAAGTGGAATATTGCGCTGGGACTGGCACCATACCTCCTGCTTCCACCCTACAAGCTCTGGTGTT
>CAZMTB010000010.1:0-7003 GCA_964569095.1 uncultured Aquificales bacterium | reverse complement strand
AAAGACCGCGTAGATTGTGTAGAGAAGCGGTCTTTTATCCCCTCTGAACGAGTTGAGGATGCTCATCGCAGGACTCCTTAAGTTTGAAAATATCAGATCACTACTTTATCAGAGTTCACCTGTAAAAGCAAGAGGGTTTTTAATTTTTTGATGTTGATACAGCAGAACTACCAAGAAGACGAGAAGGCGGGCCTTTCAAGCCGCCTTCTCACTGCGCCTCTCCCTCACTCGTTCCTCAGGGCCTCTACGGGGTCCAGCCTGCCGGCCTGGCGGGCAGGGTAGATTGCAGAGAGCACCGTTATGGCAAGGGCAGATACGGCGATTATTGCCACGTCCGCAGGGCGTATCTGCACCGGTAGCCTGGTGACGTAGTAGATGTCTTGGGGTAACTGAACGATTGAGTATCTTTTGAGAAGAAGGGAGATTCCCACCCCCAGGGTCACTCCCAGTAGGGTGCCCAGTAGCCCCATGATGGTGCCGAAATAGAAGAAGACCTTGGTTATCATCTCAGAGGTTGCCCCCATGGCCTTCAGTATGCCTATCTCCTTCTGCTTGTCCATCACCATCATGGATAGGGTGCCCACGATGTTGAAGGCGGCCACTATGATTATCAGGGTGAGAATCAAGAACATGGTTATCTTCTCCAGTTTGAGGGCGGAAAAGAGGTTGCGGTTCATGGATATCCAGTCCCTCGCCCAGTAGGGAAAGCCCAGCTTGTGGGTGAGATCCTGTGCAATCTGGTGGGCCTTGTAGATGTCTTTAACCTTCACCTCTACCCCTGTCACCCCCTTGCCCATGCCAAGCAGCCTCTGGGCGTTATTTAGCGACATCAGCACCAAAGAGGTGTCGTACTGGTACATGCCAGTGGAGAAGAGTGCCACCACTTTGAAGCTGCCCACCCGCGGCATGAGTCCCATGGGGGTTATGCGCTCAGAGGGAGAGAGCAGGGTCACCCTGTCGCCCACCCTTATCTCGAACTGCTTTGCCAACTCTCTGCCTATTGCAACCGTTGCGGGTTGCTTAAGAAGCTCCCAGTTGCCTTCTACCACGCGTTTTGAAAGCCCCGTGGTCTCTCTCTCGTCGTCTATCTTGAGACCCCTGAGCATCACTCCCCAGGTGGAACCGTTGTACCTGAGCAATGCCTGGGAGAGGACGAAGGGAGAGGCATGCACCACGCGGGGGTCTTTCGAGACTCTCTCTACCACCTTGGGGTATTCTACCATCTCTCCCCGGTAGCTCATTATCATGATGTGGGGATTTGAACCTACTATTCTGCTTCTGAGGTGGTTATCGAAACCGTTCATAACCGAGATGACAGCTATGAGGGCTCCAACACCCAGCATTATTCCCAACAGGGAGACCGAGGCGGTGAGAGAGAGGACTCCTCTTCCCTTGCGAGGTTTCAGATAGCGAAGTGCAATGAACATCTCTACGCTCATCTCCTGCTGTTTAGCCCATATTCTGGCTTGACACAAGAAAGGCGCCCGGGGATATTTATGGAGACATGTATGGAAAGAGACCGGTGATTGTTAGCGCCTGCCTGTTGGGATTTGGGTGCCGCTACGACGGTGGCACTAAACCCCTTCCCCAAAGGGTGCTGGAGAGGCTGAAGGCGGGGTACCTGTTGATACCCGTTTGCCCCGAGCAGATTGGGGGGCTTCCAACTCCCCGTCTCAAGATGGAGATAAGGGAGGGAGACGGTAGGGAGGTTTTGAAAGGAACCTCCCAGGTGACTGACGAGGAGGGAAGGGACCTGTCCCAGGCCTTGCTTAAGGGAGCGTACCAGGTTGCCAACTATGCCAAAGAGCAGGGAATAGTTCTTGCAATAATGAAGGACGGTAGCCCTTCTTGCGGGGTCTACACAATTCGCCGTGCTGGGGTGCCAGTGGAGGGGATAGGGGTCACCGTTGCCCTTCTGAAGAGGCAGGGGGTGAAGGTTATCTCGGAGGACGATCTTTGATCCCACTCTACGACGAGAATCCTACCGAGACCACTCCTTTCGTAACCATTGCCCTGATAGTTATCAACATAGTGGTTTACTTTGTGGTTCAGCCGGCACTTGGGGCAGGCATCAGACTCTCTCTTCACATTCCCGGTCACTGGGTCATCGTGACGGGGAGGGAGGCTGCTGCCTGGATGTGGGGGGCGATACCCTACGAGATCTTTCACGGTAGAGAATTGACCCCGCATTATTGGGTTCCCATGCCACTAACCTTGCTCACCTGCATGTTTCTTCACGGTGGGATATTCCACCTGGGAGGCAACATGCTCTACCTGTGGATCTTCGGCAACAACGTGGAGGACGTATTGGGCCACCTGCGCTTTCTACTCTTCTACCTCTTGTGTGGTGTGCTTGCCACCCTGGCCCATGCAGTTACGGTGCCCAATTCCATGCTTCCTTTGATCGGGGCCAGCGGGGCCATATCGGGGGTGCTGGGGGCCTACATGCTGAGGTTTCCCACGGCGCGAATCAAGACGCTGATAATACTCATAATATTCATCACCACCGTCGACATTCCCGCCTTCTTCTTCATAGGTTTGTGGTTCTTCATGCAGTTCATTAACGGTACTGCAAGCCTGGGAATGGGCCAGACGGGAGGCGTGGCCTGGTTTGCCCACATCGGCGGTTTCCTTGCGGGGATTCTCCTCTTCTCCCTCTTTCCCAAAAGGGTTCCCTCCCGTCCAAGGGTGGTGGTGGACGACACCTTTGAAGACTGGGGAGAGTGAGCAATGGCTTACAGAGACCTTAGGGATTTCGTGAGGAGGTTGGAGAAGGAGGGGGAACTGGTTAGGGTGAAGGTTCCAGTGGACCCCGTTCTCGAGATAACCGAGATCACCGACAGGGTGGCAAAAAGCGAGGGACCGGCCCTCTTCTTCGAGAAGGTGAAGGGATCGGAGATCCCGTTGGTGATAAACCTGTTCGGTTCTCAACGCCGCATGGAGATGGCCCTTGAGGTGGAGAGGTTGGAGCAGGTGGGCGAGGAGTTGATGGCCATCATCGAGCCCGAGTTGCCCACCACCTTCATGGAGAAGCTGAAGGCCCTACCCAAGTTGAAACGCATGGCCGACTTCATTCCCAGGGAGGTTAAGTCGGCCCCTTGTCAAGAGGTGGTTCTGGAGGGAGACGAGGTTGACCTTCTGAGGTTGCCCGTAATGAAGTGCTGGCCCTTGGACGGGGGTAGGTTCATAACCCTGCCCCTGGTCTTCACCAGGGATCCGGAAACGGGGGTGCGCAACTGTGGCATGTACAGAATGCACGTTTACGACGGTAGAACCACCGGTATGCACTGGCACGCCCAGAAAGACGGGGCTCGCCACTTCTTGAAGGCCAAGCGCCGCGGTGAACCTCTTCCGGTGGCGGTGGCGTTGGGGAGTGATCCCGCTGTTATCTACTCGGCCACAGCCCCCCTGCCTCCCGACATTGACGAGATGATATTTGCGGGATTCTTGAGGAAGTCGCCGGTAGAGTTGGTACAATGCAAGACCGTACCCCTTGAGGTGCCTGCCAATTCAGAGATTGTGATTGAAGGTGTGGTGAATCCGGACGAGATGCGTACCGAGGGGCCCTTTGGAGATCACACCGGCTACTACTCCATGGAGGATCTCTACCCGGTGTTTCACGTGAACTGCATCACCATGCGTAAAAGTCCGCTTTACCCTTCTACCATCGTTGGCAGACCTCCCATGGAGGACTGTTTCATTGGAAAGGCCACCGAGCGCATATTCTTGCCTTTGTTGCGCAAGCAGCTTCCCGAGATCGTTGACATGAACCTCCCCGTGGAGGGTGTCTTCCACAACCTGGCCATAGTCTCCATAGACAAGCAGTATCCGGGTCACGCCAAGAAGGTTATTCACGCCCTGTGGGGAATGGGCCAGATGATGTTTACCAAGATGATTGTAGTGGTGGACTCTTGGGTGAACGTTCACGACTGGTCGGAGGTGGTGTGGAGGTGGGGGAACAACGTGGATCCAAAAAGAGACGTGGTGATCTGCGAAGGGCCTGTTGACATTCTTAACCACGCCTCTCCCATAACCGGTTACGGTGGTAAGATGGGGATAGACGCCACCAAGAAGTGGAGGGAAGAGGGATTCGAGCGTCCCTGGCCTCCCGACATAGAGATGGATGCCGAGGTTAGAGAGCTTGTTGGACGCAGGTGGCAGGAGTACGGCATCAAGCTGTGAAATTAATCACAAGTCCCGGCCCCTCGCTGTTGACACGGGGGGTGGCGAGGCGTAGTAGCCCTTCACGTTTCTGGTTTTAGGGGGGTCATCTCTTTGGTGGCCTCGGTAGAACCCGTCTTTGACGGAGTGACGGAGAGGAAACGCAATGATCACAGCGGTCAAGGGTTTTAAGGACGTGCTTCCCCACGAGGTTCCCCTGTGGAGGTTCTGCGAGGAGAAGGCGAGAGAGATCTTCTCCCGCTACGGGTACCAAGAGATGAGGCTGCCCATAGTTGAACACACCGAGCTATTCGTGAGAAGCCTGGGGGATGCCTCTGACATAGTGGAGAAGGAGATGTACACCTTTCTTGACAAGGGGGGAGACTCCCTTTCGCTCAGGCCCGAGGCCACCGCCTCCATGGCCAGGGCGTACCTGGAGCACGCCATGGACCTCAACCACCCCACTGGCAAGCTCTTCACCTTTGGGCCCATGTTCAGACGTGAGCGTCCCCAGGCAGGTAGGTTGAGGCAGTTTCACCAGCTCGACGTGGAGGCATTCGGGGTGGCGTCTCCCGCCCTCGATGCCGAGGTGCTCGTCATGCTCAACCACTTTGCCCGTGAGATGGGCATAGGTTCAATGGTCACGCTGGAACTCAACAGCCTTGGCTGTTCCCAGTGCAGGCCCGCTTTCAGGTCTGCGCTGGTTGGTTTCTTAACCGAGGTCTCCGGGGATCTCTGTCCCGACTGCCAGAGGCGAATGGGCACCAATCCCCTGAGAGTGTTGGACTGCAAGAGAGAGGGGTGCAGGAGGGTTGTTAGGGAAGCGCCCTCTATTCAGGACTCCCTCTGTCACCAGTGCAAGGAGTACCAGGAGAAGCTCTTCGAGCTACTGGACGTGTCTGGGGTGTCCTTTCTGTTGAACCCGTTGCTGGTGAGGGGACTGGACTACTACACCCGGACGGTTTTTGAGCTCACCACAGATAGGCTGGGTGCCCAGAACGCAGTTGCTGCCGGGGGTAGATACGACAGTCTCCTCAAGGAGATAGGCAACAAGGATATTCCGGGAATAGGATTTGCAGTTGGCATGGAGCGCCTCGTGCTTCTCCTGCAGCAGGTGGATGTGGAGGTTGGGACTGTCCCGCCGCTTCTCTTTGTGGCTCCCCTGGACGAAGGAGAGGCGCTGAAGGTGGGTTTTGCCCTGGCTGGGTACTTGAGAGAGAAGGGGGTGGCGGTTGAGGTTTCTCATCAGAAGAGGAGTTTAAAGGCCAACCTTCGCAAGGCCAACCGCATGGGATGCAGGTGGGTTGCCATGATAGGTGAGAACGAGCTCTCGAAGGGGACGGTGCTTCTTAGAGACATGGAGACCAAAGAGCAGACGGAGGTTCCGTGGGACGGGGGCTTGGGTGTCTATTCAATCATTGTCGAGGAGGAAGAGAGTTGAAGAGGAGCTGCTACTGCGGAGAGGTTACCGTTGACCATATTGGCAAGAGAATAACCCTTCAGGGATGGGTGCATAGGTGGCGTGACCACGGCGGCGTGATCTTCGTTGACCTGAGAGATCGCGAGGGGCTGGTGCAAGTGGTCTTCAGCCCCGAAGTCTCCAAGGAGGTACACCAGGAGGCGGGTAGGCTGCGGCCGGAGTACGTGATCGAGATTGAAGGAGAGGTTCGCAGACGCCCTGAGGGCACTGAGAACCCCAATCTGAAGACGGGGGAGGTAGAGGTTGAGGCGCATAACCTGAAGGTGCTCAACACCTCCAAGGTGCCTCCCTTCAAGATGGACGAGGAAGAGATAAGCGAGAACGTGAGGCTCACCTACCGCTACCTGGACCTGCGCCGTCCCGCCATGCAGGAGAAGCTCATCCTGAGACACAGGGTGGCCCAGGCCATCAGGGAGTACCTGAACGGGGAGGGTTTTCTCGAGATAGAGACCCCCATGCTCACAAAGAGCACCCCAGAGGGGGCCAGGGACTACCTGGTACCCAGTAGGGTGAATCCCGGGTGTTTCTACGCCCTTCCCCAGTCTCCCCAGCTCTTCAAGCAGATATTCATGATTGCCGGTTACGACAGGTACTACCAGATAGTGCGCTGTTTCAGGGACGAGGACCTTCGTGCCGACAGGCAACCGGAATTCACCCAGGTTGATTTGGAGATGGCCTTCGTGGAGAGGGAAGATGTTATGGCTGCTACGGAGGGTATTGTTAGAACCGCCTTCCGAGTGGTTGGGGTGGAGCTTCCAGAGCCCTTCCCGGTGATGTCCTACCAGGAGGCTATGCTCAGATACGGTGTGGATAGGCCTGACACCAGGTTTGGAATGCTTATCCAGGACGTGACCGACAACTTCAAAGGCTCTCAGTTCCAGGTTTTCCAGGAGGTTATCTCCTCCGGCGGCGTGATAAGAGGGTTCAAACTTGAGGGTGATAGGCACCTTTCGAGGAAGGACTGGGATCTCCTCACCGCCACGGCCCAGGAGTTTGGTGCTGGTGGGCTGATCTGGGCCAATGTGAAGGAGGGTGGCAAGCTTCAGTCTCCCATTGCCAAGATGCTTTCAGAAGGAGAGGTGGCGGGCCTGCTGGACGCCTTTGGTGCCGAGGAGGGGGATCAGCTTCTGCTCGTGGCTGACTCGGGGGAGAAGGCGGCGGAGGTTCTCGGCAGACTGAGGCTGCACGTGGCCAAAGAGGCCGGTCTCATGGATCCCGACCAGTACAAGCCCCTTTGGGTGGTAGACTTTCCGCTACTGGAGTGGGACGACGAGACCGAGAGGTACGTTGCGGTGCACCATCCCTTCACTGCTCCCATGGACGAGGATATTCCCTTGCTGGAGAGTGATCCCTTGAGGGTGA
>CAZMTB010000009.1:0-18459 GCA_964569095.1 uncultured Aquificales bacterium | reverse complement strand
TTCTTGGGGAAGAGAGTTCTGCAGAGTCTAACCTGGAGGTTCTGGTGAAGGCCCTGAACCGGATAGGGGCCTCTCCCAGGGACATCATTGCCATTCTGAGGGCATTGAAGGCCACCGGGGCCTTGAAGGCAGACCTGGAGGTTATCTGAGTGGTTACGGGCACTGTGGCATACTCGGAGGCCAAGGTTACCGAGGAGACCGCCCAGGAGGCGGCCAAGCGGAAGAGGAGGGACCAGCGACTCCTCAAGGCCTGCCAGGACTTTGAGTCCTATTTCTGGCGGATGGTGATGAAGGAGGCCTTCAAGAGCCTTCCCAAGGATTCCGTTCTCAACAGGGGAGGGCCCACGGGCATCTACATGCACATAGCCATGGGTCCCTTCTGTGACACCCTGGCGGAGAACGGTGATCTGGGCCTGGCCCAGACCCTTTACGAGAGTTTCAAGGCCGCAGATGCCTATAAAGTTTCCCACGGCACCTCCGATAGTGAGGGTGTAAGAAGGCCCTTCAAGGAGGTGCGAGCATGAACGTGAACGACGTGGGCAACGTGAAAGGGGTTGATCTCTCTGTCTATTTGAGGGAGCCCGCCCAGAAGAGAGCAGAGGAAGCTGCCAAGAGAGAACCCGGACAAGGGTCGGTCACCGAGAGGCCGGTGGTGAGAAGCAGCGACCGGGTGGAGCTCTCTCGGGAGGTGAGGGAGATCAACAAGGTTAGAGAGCAGGTTAGAGCCGAGAACGTGCGGGAGGAGAAGGTAGCCCAGGTCAAGAAGGAGATAGAGACGGGGCAGTACGAGCTTAACAGCAAGAGAACTGCCTACGGCATGGTGAGGGAGAGCATAATAGACAACCTATTGGCGTAGGCCTTTCCCCTTCTCCTGGGCCTCCTGCCGCACCGGCGCAGGGAGGTGAGATGGTGACACAATTGAAGAGAGTGATAGAAGGGGAGATCTCCTTGCTGGAGAAGATGCTGGTTGTTTTGGCCCGGGAGAGAGGAGCCGTTTTTGAGAGTGACTTTGAGGGGCTGCTCTCCATCGCCTCTGAAAAGGAGGAGATGGGCAAGGCCCATACGGTGCTCGAGGGTTTGAGAAGGTCGGCGGTAGAGGAGTTTGCCCTCCAAAGGAAGGGCCAGAGGGTGGAGCTCACCGCGGACCAGATCCTCGAACTGATGACCCCCCAGGAGAGAGAGGAGTTTCTCCCTCTCTTTGACAGGCTGAGGGAGCTGGCCAAGAAGGTGTCTTGGGAGAATCGCCACAACGCCTTTCTCATCGAGAAGGCCCGTGAGATAAACGACGGATTGCTGAGGATATTCGTGCCTCTGCTCTCTCCTCCCACCTACAACAGAAAGGGAGAGTTCTGGCCGACGAAGACGACCTCTTCCCGCTTTCTTTCAAAGGCGTGAGGTTTAGGAGGTAGCCATGCCAAACCTGTTTGCGATGCTGGGGACCGGTAGAACCGCTCTAATGAGCGAGCAGAGGGCCATAAGCGTAACGGGCCACAACGTCTCCAACATCTACACCGAGGGATACACCAGGCAGGTGCCCGTCTTCTCAGCCGAGAACCCTTACGAAGACGGAAGGTTCTGGGCTGGGGCGGGGGTGAAGATAGACGAGTTCAAGCGCATGGCCGACTCCTTCCTCGACCGGAAGATAAAGCTGCAGCTCGGTGAGAAGTCGATGTGGGAGGGTCTGGACAGCGTCGCCTCGGATCTGGAGGTGATCTTCAACGAGAACCAGGACGTGGGGATTAGAGAGTCCCTTGATGCCTTCTGGGACCAGTGGCAGGAGCTTGCCAACAACCCCGAGGAGCTCGTGGCCCGCGACGGAGTGGTGCAGGCAGGAAAGACCCTTGTGAGTACCATCAAGGAGAGCCACGACTCCATCGAGGCGGTGGCAGACGAGAAGGCCAAGCAGATAGAGAACTGGGTTAACGAGGTGAACACCTTGGCAGACGAGGTGGTTGAGCTGAACAAGAGCATCAAGGCCAACGAGACCGGTGGAAGAAATGCCAACGACCTGAGGGACAAGCTCAACCTCAAGCTGAACCGCCTCGCAGAGCTGGTGGGTGGTAATGTGGAGATGAACCCGGAGTCTAACACCTTCACCCTCTTTCTGGGAAACGGAGCCACCCTGGTGGACGACAAGGCCGCTCACCACATTGAGTTCAAGAGCGGCGAGTTTACCCAGTCTCTCATTCGCAGGCTGAACGGCAAGGTGGCCCTGGACGAGGTCTCCACCCAGAAGGACTGGTACACCTTGAAGATAGACGGTGAGGACGTCTCTTTGAACCTGGGTGGCAAGATAGGGGGCATGGTGCAGGGAGTGACCACCATGCTCCAGGACATGGCGGATAGGCTCAACAGGTTCTCTTCTGAGCTCATCTACCAGGTGAACAAGCTTCACGCCTCTGGAGTGGGAATGAATCCCATAACCAACCTCGAGGGAGAGGTTCAGCTGGGTGACACCTCCCAGCCCCTCAGGAAGATGACTTCGCTTCCGTTCCTGGACCGGATGAAGAACGGAGGGTTTGAGATCACCATGTTCGACGAGAATAACAACGAGGTCTCCTCCACCATCGTGAACGTGGACATGGAGAACTCTTTCGACGCGGTGGTGAACCAGATCGACCAGATAGACCACCTCCACGCCAGCGTATCCCCAGGCGGAAAGCTGGTTATCTACGCAGACGGAGGCTACAGCTTCTCCTTCTCCAACGACTCCAGCGACTTCCTGGTGAACGTGGGCATGAACGCCTTCTTCTCGGGAACCAACTCTGCAGACATAGATGTGAGCTCCCGGATAACCAGCGACACCTCGAACGTGGCTGCCGGTGCCAGCCTCAACGCCGGAGACAACACCGTTGCCCTGAAGATAGCCAACCTCAAGGAGAAGCCCGTGATGGAGAACGGCCACCTTACCTTGAACGGTTACTACAACTCCATGGTGAGCGACCTGGGGGCGAAAAGCGGTATGATCAAGGACATGGTGGACACCCACACCAACATTCTCGATCAGCTGCAGCAGAAGAGGGACTCCGTCTCTGGGGTGAACCTGGACGAGGAGATGACCAAGTTGATGCAGTTCCAGAGGGCGTATCAGGCAGCGGCCCGTTTCATCACCACCATAGACGCCATGACCGACAAGGTGGTGAACGGCATGGGACTGGTAGGAAGGTAAGGGATGACGAGAATAAGCAATCTGCTTTTGGTGAACCAGTTTCTGGGAGATAACCAGAAGAAACTTAAGGACCTCGAGGAGAGCATGTACAGGGTCTCCTCGGGCAAGAAGTACAGGACTCCTTCTGACAACGCCCAGGCCACGAACCAGATTCTGAAGCTTCGCAGCTCCATAGCGAGCATAGAGAGATACGTGGACAACGTGACCGAGGGGAAGAGCTGGCTGGGCTCTGCAGAGAGCATCCTCTCGGGAACGGGAGACTACATGCGCCAGGTGGCGGAGCTCGCCAACAGGGGTGCAACCGACAGCCTCGTGGCAGAGGACAGGCTCGCCATTGCGGATGAGTTGGAGGGGATTCTGGGTGAGGTGCTCGACTCTGCCAACACCAAGGTGATGAACCGGTACATATTCGGGGGAAGCAACACCGACGAGGCCCCCTTCGTGGACTCCCAGAACGGCAACGTTGAGGCCCTTGGTCTTCCCCCCGGGTTGAACCTGGAGTCTACGGACCCCTTCGACGACCTCTACTCCCTGGACACCGGCAAGTACACCCTCTTCATGAGGAGAGAGGGAGACTCGATCGTCTACTGGTTGAGGGACGTGGAGGGCAACAGGGTTCAGGTTGACGCCAACAGCTACGATGAGTCCCACACCACCTACAACGTGCTGCACGACAGGGGAAGGGTGAAGCTGTCCAAGAACACCGCCTCTGGCACCGAGAGGTTCAGCGCGGTGATAGATACGGGGCGGGGTCTCAAGATAGACCTGGACAACGTGGATGCCTCCTTCTTGAAAGAGGGAGAGACGGTGGAGTACTCCATCGACTTCTCCCAGGGGGGGTTCGTGAGTTACAGGGGCAACGACCAGACAATAGAGACCCAGATAGGCTTTCACAGCTTCGTTCCCGTGAACCTGTCGGGAGAGGGTCTCTTCAAGCCCATGCATCGCAAGATAGGTGCGGCCGTGGCAATAGAGGACGCCACCGAGGCTACCCCGTGGAGCAGCATAGGCGTCTCCACCAGTGCCACCTTGGAGATAAAGGGGGTTGACCGGTCGGGAAGCAGCCTTGGAAGGGCGAAGGCCGTTGGTGTGGACGCCGTTGCGTTGGACCGGCTGGGCAACCGGGTCTCGCAGGTTAAGAGCAGCCTCTCTTCCATTATTGGGGAGGAGGTCTCCGACGAATGGGTCACCAGACAGCCGGCCAGCTCCTTGGCCTCCGCCACCTTCAAGATCTACTACGACAACAACATACACGACACCGCTGCGGCAACCGAGCACGCCATCAGGATCTCGCTTCATCCCTACGATAGCCCTGAAGACGTGGCCTCGGAGATCCAGGCGAGGATAGACGAGGATCCCGATCTGAGGGGCAAGATCACCGTGAAGACCTACGGTGACACCCTGGCCTGGGAGGTGGTTGATGCCGGGCCCCAATCGGTGGCAGTGGAAGCGGTTAGCGGCTCCATAACCCTCACCGCCGGCACCACAATAGATACCACCAGGGGCACCCACGTTCTCTCTGCAAATGTCACACTTGGCATAGGGAGTGACGTGGCAGAGGCCCTGGGAATACCCTCGGACGGCGTTCTTTACGACGAGGGCAGGGAGAACATTTACACCGTTGCAGACAAGGTAGAGGGAACCTTCATGCAGGGAAACAGGGCATCTGCCTCTTTCACCCTCACCCGTAGTGCCTCAATAACCGTGAGTGTTTCTGCCACCCATCCTGGGGCATACACCCTGGACACCGTTGAGGCGAGGTTCTTCAAACCCATCTCCGCTGGCACCACGATCATGGTGAGCGCAGGCGGAACCACCTACACCTTCACAACCGCGAGCGAGGTCACCAGCGTTGACGATCTGGCAAGGGAGTGGAACGACGCCGCCAACTGGGCGGGTGGAACCACCCTACCCCCCGTTGGCATGGTGTGGGAGGGCCAAGAGGGATACAGGCTATTCAACCGGGCCGCTTCCGGTAGTTTCACCATGACCACCACTGCCGTGGGAACGAGTTCTCCTCTTTACCTCATGGGGTTTGCTCCCCAGTCGGCCTCCGTCACCATATCCACCACCGATGGCAGTGCCTCGCCCGAGTTTAACGCCCTCTCCCTGGCCTGGGACATCAACCACGCTGCCTCCCTTGCAGGATGGGATGACTTTGAGGCCAGAACCAACGGTCTTGGGAAGATAACCATAAAATCCACGGGGAGACCCGCCGATGACAAGAGTGACTTCTCCATGACCGGACTCGACACCGCCGGCCTGGAGTCGGTATTCCCACGCTCCCGCAACGGTGAGGTTGACTCTGTGCAAGACACCATAAAGGACCTGCTGAACAAGCTGGAAGAGGCCTACCGGTACAACGTTAAGGCCTGGATGGAGGACGGCAGGATAAAGCTGAGGGATAACATTGGTGGTCCCAGCAAGTTGTCCGCCACCATCCTTCCCGGCGAAGGGTACACAGGTCCCCAGTTTGGAACCTTCCACGTGGAGCGTGCCGGGGGTGGCGTTGACGTGTTTGACATGATCAAGGACCTGAAGGACGCCATGGAGAACGACATCGGTCAGAGGACCGTTGGAATGCCATCGTCGTGGAAGGGTACCGCCATTCCCATGACCACTGGCCAGTTCAGGGGGAACTACAACACCACGTGGACCATTCAGGTGGATCCTTTAACCCCCTCGGACGTGGTCACCATGCACGATTACGTCTCCATCTCCGCCGGGGGAACCTATACCTCTGCCGTCACCCTTGGAAGCGACTACACCTTGCCTTCTACCATCTCTGCCGGAGGGACCACCTACACGGCTGGAACCACCCTTGCAGAGGGGACGGTGCTCAACGGTCCCATTAACAACGTGGGAGGTTCCAAGGTGGAGTTGCCGATAGATATTCCCTTCGACGACGGAGAGCAGGTTATACCCTTCTACTCTAACAACCACCGTCCCCTGCAGGTGACCGTGAGGGATGCAGGGGGAAGGGTGGTGAAGCGCTTTGTGGCGGAAGAACCAGACAAGGACTACTACATTCGAGACGGGGTGTACCTGAAGTTCTCTGCCGGTGCCATCGTGGTCAGCGACAACACCTTCACCATGAAGGTGGGAAAGGGGGCAGAGGAGGAGGTTGGTCGGGCCAACGAGGCCTCTGACCAGATCACCAGGAATCACAGCAGGATAGGCACATGGGTTAACCGGATGAAGCTTGCGGAGGACCGCTACGACAAGTTCAAACTGAACCAGAAGGATAAGCTGGCCAACACCGAAGAGATAGACATATCGGAGGCGGTATCAAACCTTCAGCAGGCCGAGAACGCCTACAGGGCGGCCCTGGCGGCGGGAACGAGGCTGTTCAACATCTCGATACTCGACTTTATTTAGTGGCCGCCACCGGGTAGGAGCGGGCTCTGCCTTCAATGTCCCCTGCTCATCTTGAACCGGTGCCCCAACTTTCCCACCAGCCTCCACTGCTCCAGTGACTCGGGACACGAACCCGCATCTTTCACCAGATTGATGGCCTCTTCCTCGGTGTGTCCCAGGGCCATTAGCACGCAGATGGCCAGGGTGCCCGTGCGCCCCCTTCCCCCCTGGCAGTGGATGAGAACGTTTCTTCCCTCCTTTAGCCAGTGGGCTATCTTTTCCACCAGGTCGAGAAACTCAACCGTGTATTGTGGAGCCTCGAAGTCTTCTACCGGAAAGGCGATCTCGTCCCAGGGCAGGCTGTTGCTCTCTATCGCCTCTGCGTAGAGCGGAGCCCAGCCACTCACCTCGCCCATGGGGGTTAGCCTTACAACCTTCTCCACCTGGTGCGAGAGTATCTCCGCCATGGCGTGCCCAAAGTCCTCTCCCATCCCCGGCATACTCCTCAAGAGCAGTCTCCCCCTGGCCTCTATTCCCTTTACCTCTCTGCAGCTCTCTCCACCCGTCGAGTAGAGATTGGGGGTCACATCAATCACCCTCCACAGTTTCTCTCTTTTGCCCATCATCTCTCGTCCTCCTTTCCCCTAATAATACGCTAGAAGGGAGCCTCTATTTTACGAGACTCTCCCCTTCTTTATGCAAGCTAAACTGATGGGGTGGAGGAGAAAGGGCTCAGCGACGAAGACGTGTCTCGATTTTCGAAGAGGTGGCCGGTTGTTCCTGGTAACCTGTGCTTTGTCCGATCAGATTCCCAATAGCTCTGCCAGGTGGTGCATGTCCCTTGCCACCAGCTCGGGCCTCTCTTGCGGGCTAAGGGAGGCGAGGTCTTCTGGGCCAGTTAGCCCCGTTAGCACGAGGGCGGTGTGGGCACCTACCATTCTGCCCATGATGATGTCGCTGTCGGGCTTGTCTCCCACCATCATGGTCTCGCGGGGAGCGGCCTGACCCTTCTCCATGGCGATCTGTAGCATCTTGGTGTTGGGCTTGCCCACGATGTGGGCCTTTCTCCCGGTGGCGGTCTCCAGGGCCGCCACGAAGGATCCCACGCCAGGTCGGATCCCCCTCTCTACGGGCCATACGCCGTCGTTGTTTACGCCAATGAACTCTGCTCCCGCTGCGATGTCAGAGGCGGCCTTGCAGAGTTTCCGGTAGGTCATTTGGCGGTCCAGGCCTACCACCACGATCTCACTGGGCTCGTCGTCTTCTTCAGACAGGTAGCGAAGGTCGAGGTGGGCCATCTCTTCCTTCAATCCCGCCTCCCCGAAGACGAACACCCTTTTGCCCTTGTGGCCGTTCTCCGAGAGGTGCCACGCGGTTGCGTAAGCTGCGGTGATGATTCTCTCTGGCTCCGTCTCAATGCCCATGGACTGAAGCCTCTGGGCGTAAAACCGGCGGTGAAAAAGGGTGCTGTTGGTGACGAAGAAGACCTCTTTCCCCCTCTTTTGCAGTTCCCTGACCACCTCTGGGGCCCCCGGTAGGACCCGTTCTCCCAGGTAGATGACACCGTCTAAGTCGAAGGCGAACAGCTTTATCGACTGGATCAGGGACACGGGGGCGGGGTCTCCTCTTGTTGGGGAAGTGGGGAGGGGTCACCCCCTCCCCGGGCTATTTAAAACTCGTAGCTCTCTCCTACCTCGAGCACCACGCACTTGGCGGTCTCCCCAACCAGCTTGCAGAACTGGTGGGGGTCCTTGTCTATCAGAGGCCAGGTCTTGTAGTGCATGGGTATGACCGTCTTGCACTTTAGCATCTTCACCGCCTCTGCGGCGTCCTCTGGGCCCATGGTGAAGTTGCTTCCTATGGGAAGCAGGGCCAGGTCTATCTGGTTGGTGCGACCTATCACCTCCATCTCTGCGGACAGTCCGGTGTCGCCTGCGTGGTAGACGGTTTTGCCCTCCATCTTCACGAGGAATCCACACGGGTTGCCGGTGTAGACTACTCCGCTGTCGTCCACGTAGGCGGAGCCGTGGAGGGCAGGGGTTAGCTTCACCCATCCGAAGTCGAAGTTGTAGTCGCCTCCGATGTGCATGGGGTGCACCTGGGCGCCTTGGCCCCCGCAGAAGTTTGCAAGTTCAAAGGGAGCCACGATGAGAGCGTCGTTGTTTTTGGCGATCTGCACGGCGTCCCCCAAGTGGTCACCGTGGCCGTGGATGAGGAGAACGGCGTCAACCTTTATCTCCTCGGGCTTGGCCTTGGCCACTGGGTTGTCGGTGAGGAAGGGATCTATGATGACGCTCTTTCCTCCTCCCTCAACCATAAAACAGGCGTGACCCAGAAACGTTACCTTCATGCTATCACCCTCCTTTGTGCGCTTGGTGTGCTACCCTCAATCTACGGCATTGGCATTGCCACGTAAAGGGAGCCGAACCTCCTCTTCACCAGTAGGGTTATGTACGCACCCTTCCGTATCCTGGAGACGATGCGGTTGAAGTCCCTTACGTTCTTCACCTTGTGGCGGTTCACCTCCACTATCACGTCTCCCTGCTGGATCCCGGCGTCTGCAGCCGGTCTCGTGGGATCCAGCTCTGCCACGTAGACTCCGCTATTTATGCCCAAGCGTGAGGCCACCTCGGGTGGAAGATCGGTTACGGTCATGCCCAGCTTCTTCGCGGTCTTCTCGCCACCCCCCGTCACCATTCCGGCCTCTACGTTGTCGGGCATGGTTCCTACCCTCATCTTTATCAGCTTGGGCTTGCCGTTGCGGATCACCTTCATGGTGACCTTTGTGCCCGGTCTGGTTGCCGCTACCATTATTGAGAGGTCCCTTCCGCTCTTCACGGGCTTGCCGTTGAACTCCACTATGACGTCCTGGGCCTTGAGACCGCCCTTCTCGGCGGGGCTGTCCTTCATCACCTCGGAGACGAGGGCACCCTTCTTGTCAGGCACCTTGAGGGCCTTGGCCAAGGCGTCGGTCAGGGGCTGAACGGTCACTCCCAGCCACCCGCGTACCACCTTGCCCTTGGTGCGCAACTGGGGGAGCAATGCCTTAACCATGTTTATTGGTATGGCGAAACCTATCCCCTGGGCCCGGGCTATTATGGCGCTGTTTATGCCCACCACTTGCCCCTTCATGTTCACCAGGGGGCCACCGCTATTACCCGGGTTTATGGAGGCGTCCGTTTGGATGAAGTTGTCGTAGGGTCCTTCACCTATCACTCTTCCCTTGGCGCTAACTATGCCGGCGGTCACCGTGTAACTGAGGCCGAAGGGGTTTCCTATGGCGAGCACCCACTCCCCTATCTGGAGCGCATCCGAGTCTCCCAGCTCTGCCACGTGGAGCTCCTTGCCCTTGGGGTCTATCTTGATGAGGGCCACGTCGGTCTTGGGGTCTTTGCCCACCACCTTGGCCTTGTAGGTGGTGCCGTCGAATAGCTTCACCTTTATCTCGCTGGCCTTTTCAACCACGTGGTTGTTGGTGAGTATGTACCCGTTCTTGTCTATTATGAAACCCGAACCGAGGCTCCGCTTCTTGAACTTTCGCGGCATGTTGAAGAAGTGCCCAAAGGGGTTGTTCTCTCCGAAGAACCATTTGAATATGTCGTCGTGGGGAAAGGGCATTGCAGGGGTCTCGATGATCTGGGTGGTGTAGATGTTAACCACGGTGGGGTTCATCTTCTTTGCTATTGGCACGAAATCGGGAAGCGTTGCCCAGGCGCTGGCTGCTACGGAGAGCATGAGCACCGTCACTACTGCGCAGGCGAACAGTCTGCGGAAAGACCTCTGCCCAGAGAGAAACTCTGACTCGCGCATGGTAGATCCTCCTCTTCTGTTGTGGTTTGTCAAATCATTATAGGCTCTGCCATTCCGAATACAAGGGTGGGGGCCTTTTGAGGTGTGGCAGTGAACTAAACCTCTATCTTGGGAAGGTACTCCTCGGGTTCTATCTCTGGAAAGTCGTCGAGGTTCTTGGTGAAGGCGGCTTCGAGGTACGAATTGACCCACTTGAATATGTTGTTCTTTCTTATGCCCTCTCTGAGGCGGCGCATGCGCCGGGAGCGTTCCTGGTAGGGCATGTCGAAGGCGTTCTTTATGGCGTTGGCCATTCCCTCGATGTCGTAGGGGTTAACCACCAGGGAGTGTTTGTGCAACTGGGCAGCTGCCCCTGCAAACTCACTCAGTATCAGCACTCCCCTCTCGTCCACGTCGCAGGCGCAGAACTCCTTGCACACCAGGTTCATACCGTCTTTCAGTGGTGTGACCAAGGCGATCTCCGAGGCCCTGTAGTAGGCCAGTAGCTCGTCCCTCTCAAGGTGGCGGTAGAGGTAGTGTATGGGCACCCATCCCGACCCGGTGAACTGCCCGTTTATCTCTCCTACCAGTCGCTCTATCTCTCCTTTCAGTTCCTGATACTCTGCCACCTCCTCCCGGCTGGGAACCACCACCTGTACAAGGGTCACCTTGCCCCTCAGTTCGGGGAAGCGGGAGAGGGCATCCCTGAAGGCCTCGAGCCTCTCAGGGATGCCCTTTGTGTAGTCGAGCCGGTCTATTCCAAGAAGTATCTGCTTGTTGGGAAGGTTCTCGTGAATGTACCACGCCCAGTCTGCCACCTTCTTGGAAGAGGCTCCAGAGGAGAAGGCATCGAAGTCTATGCTTATGGGAAAGCTGCCCACTAGCACCTCCCTCTCCCCAACCCTTAGGTTCACCAGGGGGCCCCGTCCCTGCACCTTCACCTCTACTCCCCTGAAGAGGTGGTTCACGCAGGTGAGAAAGTTTCTCCTGTCCCGCAGGGTCTGGAAACCGATGAGCTGGTAGTCAAGCATGGCCTTGAGCACCTGGTCTCGCCAGGGTAGCTTCAGGAAGATGTCCAAGGGAGGGAAGGGGATGTGGAGGAAGAAGCCTATGCTCCTGTTCACTCCCAGCTCCTTCAGGTAGCTACCCAGGTGAATCAGGTGGTAGTCGTGGACCCAGATGTAGTCTTTGGGACGGCTTATCTCTTTGATGTGCTGGGCGAACTTGCGGTTCACCTCCAGGTACCTGTACCAGTAGCGAGGCAGGAACCTGCAGCGGGTCTGAAGGTCATGAAAAAGGGGCCAGATCACCTCGTTGGAGAAGCCGTAGTAGAAGTCCCTCACCTCTTCCGGTGTGAGCAGGACGGGGTGGAGGTGGTAGCCCGAGGTTGAGAGTTGGCCTGCGAGGAGACTCGATATCCTCTCCTGGTCGGGTTGCTCGGGTATCCCTGGCCATCCCATCCACACCCCTCCCCTGTTCTTGAGCACGGGAGAGAGGGCGGTCACCAGCCCACCCGAGCCCGGAACCATCTGCCATTCCCCTTCTATCTTCTTGAAGGTGACGGGAAGCCTGTTCGATACCACCACCAGGCGTCTTCTCTCGCTGCCTCTGTCCAAGGTGGCTCACCTCTTCTATCGGGATTTAAGGCTCATTATCCACATGTGTAGAAACCATAGCAACTCCTCGGGGGGTATCAGCCATCCGTCGGCCTGGGTTTCTCTCCACTCTTTTCTGACCAGCAGACCTACGCCCCTGCCCTTCATCGCCGAGAAGGCGTCCTCGTCGGTTACGTCGTCTCCCAGGTAGGCTGAGGGCGGGTTGCCCTCTTCGTTCAAGACCTCGTTCACCACGTCTCCCTTGGTTCTTCCCCTAACCCTCAACTCCAGTCCCCCGTCAAAGGGAAGAGGGTGAACCTCTCCGCCTTGGGAGAGCTCTTTGAACTTTCTGCCGAGGGCTTGTGAGAATCTCCTCTGCTCCTCTGGGGATCTTCCCCTCCAGTGGACGGCTATGCTGGTTGGTTTTGCCTCGTAGACCAGGCCCCAGCCTTGCTGGTCTATCCACCTCTTGGCCTCTTCCAGAAGCTTCACTCCCTGGGATGATACCGGAAAGGAGACTCTTTCCCCGCCGGGTTTCAAAACCTCCATGCCGTGATTGGCCCATATCTCGGGCAAGGGATTCATCCCCTTCAGCAGGGGAAGGATTGCCTCTACTGCCCGTCCCGTGACTATGACGAGGCGGCAGGGTACTTCCCACATGTCGTTGAGCAGCTCCACCACCCCCGGATAGGGAAAGGCCTTGTAGGGATCCCGATGGAAGGGTGCCAGGGTGCCGTCGTAGTCCAGGAAGAGAACGGCCCTGGGTGCCGCTTTCAAGCGGCTCCACAGCTCTTGTAGCATCCTGTGGGTTGGTTGGTGGGCGGGTGGGCTCTTCACCTCTAACCTCCTCTTGGAGGGGTTTTTGAAATCTCGGGGGTGGTGCACGTCTTCCATCCTTTTGGGGCCTCGTAGCACACCGCCAGTCTCTTCTCTTCCAGGGAGAGAGAAGCAAGGGTTGCGGGGAAGAGGCCATCTCTGGGCAGGGGATAGGGGTACCCCGTCTCCCTGTCAACCAGAAAGTAGCGGCCCTCTTGGTAGGGTCCAAAGCGCCAGTGAACGGTTCCGTGGCTCTCCCATATCCTTGCCGTTAACTCCCCTTTTCTGAAGGTGGAGAGGCAGGTTTTCACCCTCTTTTCTGCCTCGGTGCGGGGTAGAGGTTTCACCTTCTCCTGCGAGGAGTCGTACTCCCACAGCCGGTATTGGTCCTTGTATCCCCCCAGGATCGCCGCGTAGCAGAGGTTGGAGAGCCCAAGCCCGCACGGACCTTGGTTGGCCACCTCTCTCTTTAGCCACCTCAGGCCGTCGAAGTACCAGTTGGGTATGGTTGGATTTAGCACCGCGTCGTCGGGGGTGCTCTTGAACCAGAGGAATCTGCCGGTGGCCGCAAAGGAGGCCGTCAGGGGGGCCAGCCTTTTCCGGGCGGCGAGGTGTGCCGGGATGGCAAGGCATAGCAGGAGTGAAACCAGGGTGGCGGACAGCAAGGGATACCAGGGCCTATCTCTCTTCAATATGGCGTCTGCCCCGAAGGCAATGGCCACGGTGAGAGCAAAGGCGGGCAGTAGCAGGTGTCTCTCTGAGACGAGGTTGGAGATTGCCATGAGAGGCATGAGAATGGAGAGGAGAACCGCCGCCGAGAGGGAGACCCTTTCTCGGGATCGGGAGCCCGAGAGATGTACTCCGAGTACCAAGAATAGGGCTGTGCAGAGCAGAAATAGGGCGGTGTTGCCCGAGAACAATCCTTGGTAGGTCCTTTCAAGGAGGGCGGTGGTGGAGAAGGATGCGGCCAGGGAGCCGTATCCCCCTATGAACTTGCCCAGCATCCACCTTCGGTAGGTGGCGTAAAGGATCAACCAGAGGAAGAAGGGGGCAACCCTCTTTGCCCTTCTCTTCATCGAATCCCCGTCTCTCTCGTGGATGTCCCGGGGCCAGAGGGCCACCACCAGGGGAAGCGGTACGAACACCTCCTTGCACAGCGTTGAGACGGCGTAGAGGGCCACGCTCAAGCCAAGGCGCCATGAGCCACCTCTCTCCAGGTGCCACGAGTAGAAGAGAAGGCTTAGGGTGCAGAGGGCGAGCCCCTCGAGGTAGTGGCGGGTCATCAACAGGGATACGCATTGGGTCATGGGAGGGGAGAGAAGCAGGAATACCGAGGTGGCCGCTGCCACAAGGGGGTTTACGTACCTCTGGAGGAGGAGGAAGAGCAGGAAGGAGATGAGCCAGACCACCAGGAGCTGGTGTAGGTAGAAGCCGGAGGGGTTGAGGCCAAAGGCCGAGAGGTCGAGCTTGAAGGAGAGTATGACCATTGGGGTGAGGTTAGAGGGGGAGAACCTCTGCCACACCTGAGGGGAGAAGAGGCTCTGTAGCAGTGGGTACTGGGCGGAGAACTTAAGTATGGCAGGGTCGTCTGCAATCCACCACTTTGTGGTGGTGAACCAGTAGTATATGGCGGTGGCGGCACTGGTGGAGAGAAAGAGGAAGGTTGCGAGGGAACGTTTTTTGGAGAGCCCCTCCACGGCCCGGTTACACACCCACCTCTATCCTGTGGTATCCCCCTCCCAGGCGGAGATTTATCATCAAGGCCAGGTAGCCTCTAAGGTGATGGGTGATCAGAAAGTTCTCCCTAACCAGCCTGCGGGCCCTCTCGCCCATCTCCCTTCTCTTATCCTCCCTGTGGAGCAGGTACCTTATGCGTAAGGCGGCCCCCTCTGGGCTTCTCACCAGGAACCCCGTGTAGTGGTTGAACACCTGGACCCGTATTCCCCCCGTGTCTCCACCGATCACCGGTTTCCCCTTCCACATGGCCTCGGTGACCGTTAGGCCGAACCCCTCTTTGGTGGACTTTTGTAGCACCACGTCTGCCCCGCGCTGTAGGGCGTTGATGGTTAGATGGGCATCGGGTGGTAGGTGTAGTACGTGGATGTCGTCGTCCCCTGCGGCGGCGTGTTTCACCTCTTCCAGAACTGCCATTCCCTCTGGATCGTCGGATGCCCCTCCTCCGGCGAGGACGAGTTGCAGCGGCACCATCTTCTTCACCAACCGGTAGGCCTCGATCACCCCAAGGGGATCCTTGAAGCGGTCGAACCGCGACACCTGTAGAACCACGGGGCGCTCCCGGTCTATCCCGAAGCTGTCAAGGGTCTTGTCCACCTCTCTCTGGGGAAGCTCCATGTTCTTTTCGCTCAGGGGGTCTATGCTGGGGGTGATGAGGAACTGGGGATGGTTCAGCGGCTTGGCGAAGGATGCCAAGGAGAAGACGCTGGCGTCGTACCGTTCAACCCAGGGTTTCAGGTACCTCCAGACGGGACGGTGGGGCTTGCTGACGTCTATGTGGCATCGCCACACCCACTTTCCCTTTCTTTGGGGGATGTGCTGGATGAGGGTTAGGGGTTGGGGATCGTGAATAAACACTACGTCCGCCTCTTCAAGGAGGGGTCTCAGTTGCCTGGCGTTCTCGGCATTCACTTCCTGATAGTGGTGTAGCAGCTCAGGTGCCGGGGTGACAGGCTTGCCCTGCAGGGCGTTGTGGAAGCCCTTGGTGCATTCGAAGAAGGGAGCGTCTCCAGAGATCACCTCCCATTGTGCGTCTATTCCGAGCCCTCGCATCAGGGGAACCATCTTGCGCAGTATCTCTGCGACTCCCCCGCCCTCCTTGGTGGAGTTCACGTGTAGCACCTTTATTCCTTTAAGGGGCCTGGAGAGCTGGTAGAGCTGGTCTACGATCTCGCTTCCTGCAACTCCCCTGTATGCCTCTAAGGCCGTGCTCACCCTTTACCTCCCAGGTGCTCTTCAAGGGTTCTGGTGAGGATCGAGCGGATCTCCTCCAGGGAGGAGAAGTAGGGGTCTATTGCCGAGAGGGCATTTACCAGCTGGCGGTACCTCTCCCCGTATCCCTCGAGCCAGGCGCTGAAATCGTCTCTGCTTACAGGTGTGCGCCGCCGGGCATCTATGAAGTGGTAGAAGATGTTTCCCGAAGACATCTGGGGTACCACCTGTGCGAGTTCCTCTGGCCTCTTCAGGGATAGTCCCGTCTCGAACACGACTATCTGGGACTTCACGAAGTGGAAGGGTCTATCGGCCCGGGTGTAGGCCATTGCCTCGCTCTCGTCCAGAACCGTCTCCACGATCTCGATCAATTCGTCCCGCAGGTGCTCCATGGACTGGAACTCGGAGGGATTCACCACGCTCAGGCGCTCGGCAAGCTCCTGGTGGTGCAGGTTGTAGAATGCCCACGCCGCAAAGTCGTTGTTGTATTCGGGTTCGTCGAACTGCGGTTGTAGAAGCCTTCCCCAGAAGTGGTGGTAGATGCTAACCTCTTCTACCTCTCTCAGCTGGTCCCTGAGCTCCTTCAAGGTTTGGGCCCTGCGGCCCGTTGCCATGGCCACCAGGGCGCAGTCTCGAACCACGAAGGGTTCTACCAGGTTCTCTTCTCCAAGCATCTACCCCAGTCCCAGCTCCCTGGCCTTCTCTTCCAGGCGCTCTGCCACCTGGGGAGGTACGAGGCAGCGCACGTTGCCCCCGTAGAGGGCGATCTCCTTCACTATCCGAGAGCTCAGGTAGGTGTAGCTCTCGCTGGGCATCATGAACACGGTCTCCACCTCGCTGCACAGCTTGCGGTTCATCAGGGCCATCTGGAACTCGTACTCGAAGTCTGAGACCGCCCTCAACCCCCTGATCACCGTGGTTGCCTTCTTCGACCTGGCGTACTGGGTGAGTAGCACCGAGAAGCTGTCCACCTCCACGTTGCTTAGATCGCTGTCTTGCAGACATGACTCAATCATCTCTACCCGCTCTTCCACGGTGAACAGTGGCCCCTTTCCTGGGTTGTATGCCACGGCAACGATGAGGCGGTCGAAGAGCTTTGATGCCCTGCATATGATGTCAACGTGTCCATTTGTGATGGGATCGAAGGTTCCCGGGTAGATGGCTATGCGTTGGGTCATGGTTCTCTACTCCTTTCGCCAGAAGGAGAGGGCGTTGTCCCCCACAACCCTGGTGAGGGATGCCCCCTGGGGAGAGTTCTCTTTGGGGTGCTGGACCACCATCACCCCTCCTGTCTCCAATAGTTCCAGGTAGTTTTCCACTATGGAGAAGTCCAGCAGGGGATAGGGAGGATCGCAGAAGATTATGTTGAACCTTTGGCTTTTCAGGCTGTTGAGCCGATGTGCCCTCTTTGCGTCTGCCCTCAGGATCTCCCACCGTGTGCTGGGGGAGATGGAGAGCAGGTTTCTCTTCAGGATCCTCAGAATCTTTGGGTTGCTCTCCACGAAGACCGCTTTTGATGCCCCTCTGCTCAGGGCCTCTATGCCCACGGTTCCCACTCCCGCAAAGAGGTCAAGCATGGTTGCCCCCTTCACCTCTTCTTGAAGCATGGAGAAGAGGGTCTCCCTCACCCTCCCTATGGTGGGACGGGAGGAGAGCCCGGGAGGGCCGTGGATCAACCTTCCCCGCCATTCCCCCCCCGAGATGCGAATCACACCTCAATCCGCTCCACCAGTCGGTTTGTCAATCGTCGAAGTGCCCCTCGTGAACCCTGTTGTGGTGCGATTCCGAAGTGGATGAATCCCCGTCCACAAAGCTGAGCACGTCTTGGGGTCTTATTGGGGATACCGAGGATATGGCGTGTTTGAAGACCAGCTGCTGCCCCGTTTCGCTGGTCAACACAACGGTGAAGTTGTCGAACCCACCGATTCTTCCTGTTAGCTTCACCCCGTTTACCAAGTAGACGTTCACAGGCACCCGGCCCTTCCTTAACTGGTTGAGAAAGGCGTCCTGCAGATTGATGCGAACCTTCATTGTCACTCTCCTTTTTATCTTTTATCACCCAACCTTTACTACGGGCCTGGGCCGTTGGCAATAGGCCAGGCCTACTCCAGGGGGTATGCCTCTTGTATCTCCCTCTTGAGCTTAGGAAACCAACCTTCTGAGATTGAACGTCTTATTCTGGACATGAGCTCTTCGAAGAAGTGGAGGTTGTGTATGGTGTTGAGCCTTGGGCTAAGCAGTTCCCCGGCGTGGTAGAGGTGCCTGAGGTAGGCCCTTGAGAAGTTGCGGCAGGTGTAGCACTGGCACTGGGGGTCGACGGGACCGTGGTCTTCGGCGAACCTATGGGCCTTGATGTTGATTCTGCCCTGCCAAGTGTAGAGGGTGCCGTTGCGGGCGTTTCTGGTGGGAACCACGCAGTCGAACATGTCTATTCCGTAGGATACCGCCTCAACGATGTCCTGGGGTCTGCCCACCCCCATGAGGTAGCGGGGCTTCTCAGCCGGAAGCAGCTCTGCAGTGAATGCGCCGGTCTGGTGTAGTAGTTCGGTGGGTTCGCCCACGCTTAGCCCACCTATGGCGTAGCCTGGCAGGTCGAGGGCGACGGTCTCAGAGACCGCCTGAAGCCTGAGGTTTTCGAAGAAACCTCCTTGCACTATGCCGAACAACGCCCCTTTCCCCCTGTGTGCAACCACGCTCCTCCTCAACCAGTTGAGGGTCAGTTCCAGCGACTCTCTCGCCTGGGCCTCTGATGCGGGATAAGGAAGGCACTCGTCCAGGGGCATTAGG
>CAZMTB010000008.1:0-9822 GCA_964569095.1 uncultured Aquificales bacterium | reverse complement strand
GGGACTTAGATTGGAGGAGATCACTATCTCTTCCTGGTCGATCTTGGCGAGGGCGGTGCACGCCTGCCTCAGCATCCAGTAGTCCAACTCGACGATTAACTCGCTCTCCTCTGCCACAGGGATGAACACCCCAGGAGAGATAAACCCCTTCTCGGGGTGTACCCACCTGCATAGGGCTTCAGCACCTCTTATGCGGCGTTCCCTATTTACCTTGGGCTGCAAAAAACAGCTGAGATGGGCTTCCCTGATAGCTTTGCGTAGATCTCTGGCAACGGCAAACCTGTTTTGGATTTCCTGTTCCATTGCCTCGTCGTGGATCACCGTTCGGTTACCCCCCAAAGACTTTGCCTTTTTTACGGCGATGTCCACGCGATTTGTTAGATTTTCAGGAGATAGACCAGCCTCCCTTCCAGAGCCACTTAATGCCCCGATACTAACGGTAAGCAGGATATCCTCAAATTCTTCCGGTGGGGTCTTAACTGCTTCGTGTATTTTGTTGGCTTTTTCCTCGATTAGCTCTCCTTGGTCTTCTCTGGAGTGTTGGGTTACTGCCACGAGAACCGCAAATTCGTCGGCGTATTCTCTGGCCACTACAGCGTTTTCGGGAAAAGTTTCTTTCAGCTTTTTTCCAAACCACCTTAGAAGCTGGTCTCCCTTATCCACTCCCAAGGCCTGGTTGATCCTTCTGAAGCGGTCTATGTTCACCACCATGAAGACGAAGGGTTGGTTGGCCTTTAAGCATTCAGAGAGCTTCTCGTTCAGTAGGGACCTGTTTGGTAGGCCGGTTACCTGGTCGTAGTTTGCGATGTAGTTGGCGAGCCAGTTTGCCTTCTCCGTCTGGGCCAACAGACTGGCATTCAAGGATACCATTCTCTTACCAACGTTAAGTCTGGCCTGTAGCTCTCCAGGATCGAATGGCTTGGTGATGAAGTCGTCTGCCCCTGCGTCGAGGGCCTCGATGATATCTGTTCTCTCGCTTTTGGAGGTGAGCATGATCACGTAGTGGGGAGGCTCCTGTCGCTCTCTTCTCAGGTGCTTGACAACCTCTACCCCGTACATCCCTGGCATCACCCAGTCCAAGAGCACCAGTTTTGGACTATTGGGTTCCTTTAATCGTCTTAAGGCAGACTCGCCGTCCTTGTGAAGCTCCACCTCGTAGCCCCACTTCTTTAGGGAGGAGGAGAGCATCATGGCGGTTATGGGATCATCGTCGGCAATTAGCACCTTTTTTAGATCAATGGCTCGAACAGGGCTTATAGGTTCTCCGCCCTCTACTCCTCTATAGCTGTGCATTCCCTCTTCTACTTCTTCCCTTAGCATGTCTTAACCAATACACTCCTTTGTAGGCTCTCACAAGGGGAGTTTGAAAATAAAAACCGTTATCTTTAAAGCAAGCTGTTTTGGGTATACCATTGGATGGTTTCTGCAAACCCCTCCTCCAAAGAGGCTGGTGCCGGCAGTCCCAAGACCCTGTAGCGCTCCGTAGAGCAGGACCACGCGGGTTGCCTCATCTCTCTTGCCTTCTCTGGGCTTAGGATGGGGGCCATTCCAAAGAGGCACCTGCCTAGGCCCCCAACCGCTCCCACGGCGGAGAGTAGAGCCTGAGGCAGGGGAACTGCCTTGGGGTTTCTCCCCATGAGCCTCCCTGCTGCTCTGCATAGCTCGGAGAAGGTGAACTCCCCCTGGGCCACGAATAGGGTTTCGTTGCTCAATCCGCGCTCCGAGGCGGCTACGCAGGCCTTCGCCAGGTCCTTTACGAAGCAGAGGCTGTAGAACCTCTCCCAGTTTGGAACCACTCCCAGTTTCACCAGCCTGAAGAAGCCCAGAAGCGCCTTGTCACGGGGCCCGTAGATCACGGGGGGTCTCAAGACGAGGTGGGGAATCTCTCCCCTCTTCACGAAGATCTCCCCGTAGAGCTTGCTGGTCCCGTAGGGGGTGATGGGATGGGGCCTATCTTCTTCCTTCACCAGCCTTCCCGGCCCTGCAGCAGCGAGACTGCTGATGTAGACCAAGAGCTTGGGTTTGCATCCGGTCTCTTCCATTGCCTGCAGCAGGTTAAAGGTGCCAATGGCATTCACCTCCCAGTAGTGGTCCAGGCTTTTTGCCCTGATCAACCCGGCGTTGTGTATGGTGGTCTCTACCTCTCCCGCCTCTTCCAGGGCCGTTTTCAGAGACTCCTTCTCCTCTAAGTGGGCCGTGACCAGCTTGATACCGAGGCGTTCCAGATCCTCCGACTCCCTCCTGGCCAGGGCCACCACTTGGTGGCCTGCCTCCAGAAAGGCCTCGCAAAGGTGTCTCCCCACGAATCCCGTAGCCCCGGTGACGAGGACCCTCATGCCCTCTCCTCCAGATCTTCAAGGGCCTGGTGCAGGGCGTCTATGAAGAAGAGCAGCTCCTTCTCCCCGTGGGCCAGGGATATGGCCCCTCCCCCGTGGAGCAGGTGGACCCCGTTTACCAGCATGGCCAGCCTCAGCGTAGTGTCTCTCCACTCGCCCTGGGTGAGCTCTTCGATTTTCTGAGGAGAGTTCAGGGGACCTTTCTCTTCTGGGTCTTTCAGCAGGTGGGTCATGAAGAGAGAACCGGTGCCCGTGCACCTTACCGGGAGACCGTGCTCTCTTCCCGCCCTTTCCACCTCTCTTCTCAACTCCTCTCCCCGCTGGTTCAAGTGGGGGTAGAGCCAGCCTGCGTTTCTCTCGAGGAATCTCAGGGTTAGCAGTCCGGCAAGCATGCTCAAGGGGTTGCACGAGAAGGTTCCTCCTCCGATCAGCACCGGCCCCCCGGGCCTTGCGAGCTCCATGAGCTCTCTCTTTCCGGCGATGGCCCCTGCGGGGAAGCCCCCGCCAATCACCTTGCCCAGGGTTACGAGGTCGGGGATGATTCCAAAGAGCCCCTGGGCACCTCCCAGATCCACCCTGAAACCGCTTATCACCTCGTCGAATATGAGCACGGCCCCGAGGCGTTCGGTCTCCTCCCTCAGCATCTGTAGAAAGCCGGTCTCTGCTGCCACGAATCCCCCCACTCCCATGACCGGCTCCACGATCACCCCTGCCAGCTCTTCACCCGTGTCCCTGATGATTCGCCGGGTCTCTTCCTCGTCGTTGAAGGGGAACAGCCTTATCCCCCTGTGGGCCTCTGGCAATAGTCCCTGGGAGTCGGCCCCTTGGAAAGGGGGATGTATGCCGAAACAGAGATCGGTGTTGGCCCCGTGCCAGCCCCCCATGGCCTTGAGGATCACCCTTCTGCCGGTTGCCGCCCTGGCCAATCGCACGGCGTACATGGTGGCCTCGGTGCCAGAGGTGCAGAAGCGCACCCTCTGGGCGCAGGGGACGAGACGGCAGATGAGCTCTGCGAGTTCCACCTCCTCGCTGTTCACGAGGCCGAAGTGGTATCCTCTCTGCAGCACGGCGCTCGAGAGGGCATTTGCAACGAAAGGGGGACGGTGCCCCAGTATGTGGGCGTAGTGTCCCATCCAGAAGTCGAGGTAGCGGTTTCCGTCGATGTCTTCTATCCAGGCGCCCCGGGCCCCCTTAACGAAGAAGGGATAGGGATGGACCAACCTGATGTTGTGGGACACACCCCCCGCCATCACCCCCTGGGCCCTCTCCCAAAGGACCTTGGAGGAGGGTCGCCTTTGGACATAAAGCTCTTTTAGCCGCTTCTCAGAATCTCCTTTCATACCACCTCCTGAACGCCTCCATTCCCTTGCCCTCCCGCAGAACCTTTGGGGGGGTGGTCACCAGGGAGACCACGGTTGATGCCCCTCCAGGGGTTCTACCACCGTGGATCACCCCGTCAATCCTCTTCACCAGCTCTGGGTGTAGCTCCTCGGGGGCCTGGGCGGGGTCCAGGCCAGAGGGATTGGCGCTTGTGGCGGTTAGGGGCCTCTTCGTTAGTCTCAGCAGTTTCAGGATTACGGGGTGGTCTATCACCCTGACTCCCACAGTCTCCTGGGGAGAGAGGATCGCTGCCAACCCGTTGTTCGGCGTGGCTGGAAGGACGAGGGTGTAGGGGCCGGGCAAGAGGGTATCCATCAGTTCCCTTGCTACCTCGGACAGCCTGCAAAACCTGTGGATTTCGCCTTTCTCCAGGAAGATGGATACGGACTTCTCTCTCCCTCTCCCTTTGGCCAGAAAGAGCCTCTCCACCGCCAGGGGATTGGTGGCGTCTGCCAGCAGACCGTAAACCGTGTCGGTGGGGGCGGCCACCACCCCTCCCCGGAGGATCTTGGAGGCACCCTCTTCGATCTCTCGGGGAAGGGGCTGGCTCGGGTCCACTTCTGGTATTACGCCCCTGCCACCCTCAGAATGCGGATGGCCAGGTGGGCGGCATTTGCCGCGCAGTCTATTGCCACTGTGGCCACTGGCACCCCCGGAGGCATCTGGACCGTTGAGAGAAGGGCGTCCATACCCTTTAAGGGGGATGAAGAGATGGGAACGCCTATCACTGGCAGATCGGTTCGGCTGGCTATTGCCCCTGCGAGGTGAGCTGCCCAGCCGGCTCCGGCTATCACCACCTTCACGCCTCGCTGGGGAAGCTCCTTCAGGTAGGCGTCCAGGGCCTGGGGATCCCGGTGGGCTGATAGGACCTTCTCCTCGAAGTCTACCCCTGCCTCTCTCAGCACCTGTGAGGCCTTCTCCATCACGGAGCTGTCGTTCTTGCTGCCCTTGATGATCACCACCTGGGGCATGGTTCACCTCGTTGTCAGGCCATCTTTTCGGCTTCAGACCTCAAGGCGTCTGCCATGTCGGTCTTCTCCCAGGTGAACTCCGGCAGCTCCCTGCCAAAGTGGCCGTAGCTGGCGGTCTTCTTGTAGATGGGGCGTCTCAGGTCCAGCTTCTCAATGATCCCCTTGGGGGTGAGGTCGAACACCTTCCTCACCAGCTCCCCAAGCAGGGGATCGGGAACCTTCCCCGTTCCCTCGGTGTCGATGGCGATGGATACGGGTTCTGCCACGCCGATGGCGTAGGAGATCTGGAGGAGACACCTGTCGCAGAGGCCTGCTGCCACCATGTTCTTTGCGATGTACCTCGCCATGTAGGAGGCGGAGCGATCCACCTTTGACGGGTCTTTGCCCGAGAACGCACCCCCTCCGTGGGGGGCAGATCCCCCGTAGGTGTCCACGATGATCTTTCTTCCAGTGAGCCCGGTGTCTGCAGCAGGTCCCCCCTGAACGAAGCGACCTGTGGGGTTGATGTGGTAGATCACGTTCTCCTCGTCCAGCAGTTCCGGTGGAATCACGGGTTTTATCACCTTTTCGATGATCTCTTCCTTAAGCTGCCTCATCTTAACGTCTGGGGCGTGCTGGGAGGAGACCACGATGGCAGTGACCCGCTGGGGTTTACCGTCCACGTACTCCACGGTGACCTGGGACTTCCCGTCGGGCCTCAGGTAGTCGAGAATGTCCTTCTTTCTTACCTCGGCCAGCCTCATGCACAATTTGTGGGCGAGGTAGATGGGAAGTGGCATGAGCACCTCGGTCTCGTTGGAGGCGTATCCGAACATCAGGCCCTGGTCCCCTGCCCCTCCGGGGTCCACGCCCTGGGCAATGTCTGGTGACTGTTCGTGAATGGCGGTGATCACAGCGCAGGTCTCGCTGTCGAAGCCGTACTTGGCCCTGGTGTAGCCTATCTCCCTTATGGTCTCCCTGACGATGTCGGGTATCTCCACGTAGCAGTCGGTCTTTATCTCTCCTGCAACGAAGGCCAAGCCGGTGGTCAGTATGGTCTCGCAGGCAGCCCTGCTGTTTGGATCCTTCGAAAGCAGGGCGTCGAGCACCGCATCGGATATCTGGTCGGCGATCTTGTCGGGATGCCCCTCGGTGACTGATTCCGAGGTGAAGAGCATTCTCCCCTTGGCACAGTTCATTGGCTGTCTCCTCCCTTTGCTATTATATCCCAATGTGTCTCCAGGTATTTATAGGCCGAGAAGAGGGATACGCAAACCGCTATCATCAGCACTACCATCCCCAATCTTCGCATGTGCACCATTAGAAGGGTGAAGGCAACGGTGTAGAGAAGTGTCTTGTACTTTGCAGACTGGATGGCCGCCATGGTCTCTCCCTCTGTTGCTGCTATTGCCCTCAGGCCGGTGACCACCATCTCCCTTCCCAGTATCACCACCCCCAACCAGGGGGGAATCCAGCCCAGGCCAATCATTGGCAGGAGGGCTCCCAGCAAGAGTATCTTGTCCGCCAGGGGATCTAGGAGTTTTCCCGCGTTTGTGACCTCTCCCCTGCGCCTTGCCAGGAATCCGTCCAGCAGGTCCGTCAGCGATGCCCCTACGAAGAGCACTGCCCCCAGCAGGTTCCAACCAAGCTTGGGGGTGGATAGACAGGCCACCACCGGTATCACCATCAGTCCCCTTGCCAGAGTGATACCGTTTGGCAGATTGAATATGCTGACGGGCTTCGGGCTCTTCATGGGCTAATGAAACTCCCTCTTTGGGGCCCGGGCTAGCAGCTCCTCCATCACCTCTTGGGGAGGCTGGTTGCGGAAGAGTATCTTTGCCAGGGCCGAGGAGATGGGCATCTCTACCCCCAGGCTCTCCGAGAGCTCCACCACCGCCCTGGTGGTGGGTACCCCCTCTGCCACCATTCTCATGCTCTCGAGGATCTCGTCCAGTGGCTCTCCCTTTCCCAGCCGTATTCCCACCTGCCTGTTTCGGCTCAGGTCGCCGGAGCAGGTGAGCACCAGGTCTCCCACGCCGGCGAGGCCCATGAAGGTGATGGGATCTGCCCCCAACCTGGTTCCCAGTCTGCTCATCTCAGCAAGTCCCCTGGTGATTAGGGCTGCCCTGGCGTTCTCGCCGAGGCCCAGGCCCTGGCACACGCCGGCGGCTATGGCTATCACGTTCTTCACTGCTCCCCCTACCTCCACCCCAATAGGATCGAGCTGGGTGTATACCCTGAACCTGTTGGTGTGGAACACCACCGCTGCCGTCTCGGCGGTGGATTCTCTCCGCGCTGCCACGGTGACGGCGGTGGGGAGGCCCCGTGCCACCTCCCTTGCAAAACTCGGGCCCGAGAGCACCGCCAAGTTCTCTTGGACCCACTCCATCCCGAAGAGTTCTTTAAAGACCTGGGTCATCAAGGCTCCCGAGTGCACCTCTATTCCTTTGGAGGCCGAGACCAGCAGGGCATTGGGCCTGCCCACCTTGCCCCAGGTCTCCCGCACGAACTGTGCAGGTACCACGTTGAGCAGGATGTCGTGGTTCTCCACCGCCTCCTGGAGGTGGGTGGTGGGGGTGATCCTTTCGGATAGGTGAATTCCGGGCAGAAAGAGCGTGTTCTCCCTCTTTGAGGCTATGGAGCTTGCCACCTCCGGTTCCCGACACCAGAGGGTTACGGAGAGCCCCTTCTGTCCAAGGTGGTGCGCCAGGGCGGTGCCCCAGCTTCCGGCTCCAATCACCCCTACCCGCATGGGGGATCGTCTCTTCGGGTCTCAGGTTCCCAGCTCCCACGAGGAGAGGTACTCCTCCTGCTCCTCGGTGAGAGCGTCTATCTCTATCCCCAGGGACTCCAGTTTCAACGAGGCCACCTCTCTGTCCAGCTCCGGTGGAACCTTGTACACCTGGCGATTCAACCCCTTTCCGTTCTTGAAGAGGTACTCGGCCGAGAGGGCCTGGTTGGCGAAGCTCATGTCCATCACCGCCGAGGGATGCCCTTCGGCGGCCACGAGGTTGATCAGCCGACCTTCTCCCAGAAGGTAGATTCTGCGTCCGTCGTGCATGGTGTACTCGTCCACGAAGGGCTTTATCCTCTCTTTCTTCTTGGCCATTCTCTCCAGGGCCTCCACGTCTATCTCGACGTTGAAGTGGCCGCTGTTTGCGATTATGGCACCGTCCTTCATTCTGGCGATGTGCTCCTCCGCCACCACCCTGATGTCCCCCGTTACGGTGACGAAGAAGTCGCCTATCTCTGCAGCCTTCTTCAAGGGCATCACCTCGAACCCGTCGTGAACCGCCTCCAGCCCTTTTACGGGGTCCACCTCGGTTACGATGACCCGGGCACCCATGCCCCGTGCACGAAGGGCCACTCCCCTGCCGCACCAGCCGTACCCGCAGACCACGAAGTGGGAACCTGCGATTAGCCTGTTGGTGGCCCGCAGTATGCCGTCGATGGTGCTCTGTCCCGTTCCGTACCTGTTGTCGAATAGGTGCTTCGTGTCGGCGTCGTTCACCGCGATCACGGGAAAGAGAAGAACCCCCTCTTTGGCCATGCTCTGCAGCCTGATAACGCCGGTGGTTGTCTCTTCGGTTCCCCCGATCACTCCTTTAACCAGGGCGTTTTTGGCCGCCTCGTCCATGGCGTCAACCTTGCTAACCAGGGATTCTGGTACCCCGTCCCAGGAATCGCTCTCTATCCTGTGAAGGGTGGAGATTAGGTCTGCTCCGTCGTCCATCACCACCTGGGGCTTGGTGGAGAGGACCTCCCAGATGTGGCTGTAGTAGCGGTCTGCGTCTTCCCCGTTCACCGCGAAGGTGGGTATCTCGTACTCCTCCACCAGGGCTGCCACAACGTCGTCCTGGGTGCTCAGGGGATTGGAGGCGCATAGTGCCACCTGGGCACCTCCGGCCTTCAGGGTTATCATCAGGTTGGCGGTTTCTGTTGTTACGTGCAAACAGGCACCCAGGGTGAGCCCTTTAAGGGGTTTCTCCTTTTCGAACCTCTTGCGGATAGACCTCAGAACGGGCATCTCCATCTCTGCCCACGCGATTCTCCTAACACCCTCGGGGGCCAGCCCCAGATCCTTGGCGTCGTGTTTTACCGGCATTACTCTCTCCCTTCTATCTCTCCTCTTTCCCTTTGAGGGGTGAAAGGGGCATCTACCACAGGTGGTAGAGAATTTCTACCCCGAGCGATTTTAGCGGATTAACCCTTTGGAGCCCCGGTTCCCTGACAGGGAAAGGCACTACATGTTCCACGTGGAACACTACTCTATCCCAAATGTTGTGTAGAACTGGGGAAACGATATGGATACCCAGTGCGCTCCTTTCACTCTCACCGGTTCTTCCGAGACCATTCCCGCCAGGGTTAGCATCATGGCGAGCCGGTGATCCCCCATACTGGCCACGGTGGTTCCCCCTTTCAGTCTCCCCGTTCCCCGGATCACCATGCCGTCGGGCATCTCTTCTATCTCGGCCCCAAGACGCCTCAACTGGGAGACCACCCCGTGGATCCTGTCGCTCTCCTTCACCCTCAGTTCCTTGGCATCGCGGATCACCGTCTCTCCCCTGGCGAAGACGGCCAGAAGGGCAACGAGGGGGATCTCGTCTATCGCCAGCGGTATCTCTTCTCCCCCCACCTCTATTCCTTTCAATTCGCCGGCGTAGCGTGCCCTGAGGTGGGCCACCGGCTCTCCACACACCGTCCTCTCCTCCTCGAACTCGATGTTGAAACCCATTCGGGAGAGTATGGAGAGAAACCCCGTTCGAGTTGGATTGGTCCCCACGCTCTTCAAGAGGATCTCGCTCTCTGGGATGAGAGCCGCCGCGGTGAGCAGGTAGGCGGCGGAGGAGATGTCGCCTGGAACCTCCCACACCCTTGGCTCGGGATGTCCCGGTTGCAACACGATCCGTTTCTCTCTCCTCTCTATCCCTATTCCCGCGTAGGCAAGCATCCTCTCGGTGTGGTCCCTGCTTGCCACGGGCTCCACCACCACGGTTTCTCCCTGGGCGTTTAGCCCTGCCAGTAGAATGGCAGACTTCACCTGGGCGCTGGCCACGGGAAGGGTGTACTCCATCCCCCCCGGGCCCCCCCCCGCCCCGCCCGGGGGGGGAGGGGGCGTTGGCCCGGGGCATGGTGGGGGGCGCCCAGGGGCGGAG
>CAZMTB010000007.1:0-4060 GCA_964569095.1 uncultured Aquificales bacterium | reverse complement strand
AGGTTTACGCTGCAAAGGGATGGCCACTACCCAATGAGACCCAAGAAGAGTAGAGACCAGACCCCCATAGTCTCTTGGATTAATAGCCAGTTATTCGGATAACTTGAGACATAGGGAAACGCTCCCTGCGAGACCAGGTTTAAGCCCACAAAGGCGTTTTTCCGTAAAGTAATTAAGGAGCTAGCACTGAAAAGCCCTTAGAGTTCCCTTTTCAAGATCAGCTTGGCAAATCCCTCAACAAAGGAGACAACCCTATCCGTCTCCAACGGCGGCTCAACCAACTCAGAGGCATCGTTAACGACCACCAGGATCCCGTTACAACAACACCATACCTCTACGCGGTCCCCTCGTCCTGCTCCTTCGCCCGCCAAGTAAAACCCGCTTCCCTCGTTCTGAAAGACCGGTTGGTATCCCCTCTTACGAAAGGCACGAAACAACTCTTCGATTATCCTCTCCCTCTCCTCCCGGCATATATATCTGGTGGTAGAACGGGAGCACGGCACCTTGAGGTATCCCACTTCCACTCTCCCCCGTCGGGGACCTTCCGCGTACAGCAGCTCGAACCTGCGTGTCTTGGCCTCCCTCAAGAGTCGCTCGGAGAAGGCCTTGCTCTCTTCAACGAACATCTCCTTAACCCCCTTTACCAACCTCTTCTCTCCTAAGTAGAGGTAGGAGAAGGTGAACACCGCCTCTGTGAAGTCAAGGGGAGACTCCTCCACGGTGATCAGCAGCTTCACCTTCTCAAAATCTCCCAGGTTCTCAATGGTCACCTCAAGAAGGTCGTTCTCATCCGTTTCAAGGGAACAACCCTCTCCCCTCAGGATAAACCTGATCTCCCCCATAACCTCTTGCCAAGACTGCAAACAAGGATCGTGCACTACAGCCATGAAACCCATTCCTCTATTGACACCTCAACCCAGAAGGGAGAAGAGGCTCCTCACACCGAGGCATCCCTCTCCTTCTTCACCCATTCCTCCATCTCCGCCAGAATCTCCTCTCTAAGCTCCTTGGGTCTAAGCACCACCAGGTGGGGCAGCCACGGTTTTATGACGAAGTTCTTCACCGGCTCGGTGTTCACTGCCATGAACGAAACTATCAGATCCCCCGTCTCCAGTTCCTCCTCTATGGTCTGGGTGGGATCAAACTTCTTGCGCTTAAAGTAGTGGGCAACGCCGCTATCCACCCTCACCACTATCCTCTCCCTGACACTATCACCAAGGTAAGGGGCGTAAAGCCTCTGTATCTCCTCCTCCAACCCAGGGGGAACGGCCCCGAATCTACGACCCGAAGGAGAGAGCTGGTCTATCCTGTCAACGGCGTACGCCTTTATCTTGTGATCCCTGGAATCCTTCCCCAACAGGTACCAGAACCCCTTTAGATAGGCCAACTTGTAAGGTTCAACCACGCGCTTGGTCCCCTTATACTCAAAGCTAACCTCGCACCTGGCAGAGATGTAGCTCAGCAGTGACCTCATGGTCTTCTGCGCCCTGTTGCTGAGCACCTGGGGTATGTCTGCAGAAATGTGAACAGGAGGGTAACGCCCCTCGCCAATCCCCTCCAGAAGATCGTCAACCTTCCGCTCCAGCCCAGGCAACAGCCGGCGAACCAATCTCTTAGAGGCGATAACAAAGGCGAGCTCCTCGTCCTCCATAAACCCCAATCCTTCAAGCTGATCCCCCCCTGCCGTGTAAACCCCCTGGCCAACCCTGGTTATCTTGAAACCCGCCTCTTTCAAAAACCTTAGGTCCCTATGGACAGTACGAGGAGTAACGGAAAACTCATTGGCGAGGTCTCTAACGGCCACCCTATCTCTCTTCCCCAAGATGCGGAGTATCTTCACCAGCCTCATCAACCGACCAACGGTATCCTGGGTAGGCACACAACACCTCCTATTCCAAAGGTAACACCTTGTTGCACATACCTATACCCGGCAAGGAGGCCCTTCACAAGATCCCGAAGAAGGAAATAGAACAGAGGTATCCACGCGCCTCCCCCGCAATCAAGCCAACCCGCCTACCGAAAAGGGCAGATTAATAACCAAGGACGGTTCATCTGAAAACCTCGTTTCTCAAGATACTCGGCTGCCGCAAAAGGGCGCACATCTATTGAAGACGAATCTCAACACCCACCCTTTTCAAAGAGCGGGGCTTGCTACCCCTCCACCCTGATGACAACAGTGGGATGCACCACCACGGGCAGTTTGTCTATCTCTCCCAATGCCCCCTGCACGTGCTCCTCTTTGGCTTGGTGGGTCATCATCACCACGGGAACGCTCTCCCTCTGGGTCTGGTGCCCCTTCTGGATCACCGACTCTATGCTTATTCCATGGGCACCGAGAATACCCGCAATAGAAGAGAGGACCCCTGGCTTGTCCAACACAGAAAACCTCATGTAGTAGCGAGACTCCACCTCGCTCATGGGCTTCACCCTCACCCCGTTGGTGAGGCTACGGTACGAGAACGGGGCAACCCTCCTTGAGGCACCCGACAGCATGTTGCGCGCAATGGAGACTATGTCGCTCACCACGGCGCTGGCTGTGGGCATCTCCCCTGCCCCCTTGCCGTAGAACATGGTGGGACCCACCGCATCTCCCTCTACGTAGATGGCATTGAAAGCCCCCTTCACCTTGGAGAGGGTATGGTCAGACGGCACCAAGGCAGGGTGCACCCTTATCTCTACCTCACTACCGTCCCCCTTTATTATGGCCAGCAGCTTGACTGTGTACCCCATCTCATGGGCATAGCGTATATCGCGAATATCTATCCCCTCTATCCCTTCAACATACACGTCGGGCAGCTGAAACAGCCTGCCGTAGGCCAGGGAAGCGAGAAGCACGGCCTTGTGGGCAGCGTCCGTACCGTTAACGTCCAGAGTAGGATCCGCCTCTGCGTAGCCCAACCTCTGGGCCTGGGAGAGTGCATCCTGAAAGGAGAGACCCTGGTCCTCCATCTTGGTGAGAATGAAGTTGGCAGTACCGTTTATTATCCCGTACATGCCCACTATGCTATTGGCCACCAACCCCTCCCTGAGGGCCAGTATTATGGGAATCCCCCCGGCAACGCTCGCCTCGAACCCCAGGTCAACCCCATCGCTCATAACCACGTCCAAGATCTCCCTGCCTTCCTCGGCCAGGAGTGCCTTGTTGGCGGTCACCACGTGCTTCCCCCTCTTCAGGGCACCAACGATAAACCCCTTTGCAGGTTCAATCCCCCCAACAAGCTCGACTACCACCGAAACCTCGGGGTCTTCGATCACCTCACGCGCCTCTCTGGTGCGGAGGCGTTCAGGAATATCAAAAGACCTGTCCCTCTCCCAATCTATGTCTGCTACTCTCTTCAAGGCAAGGGCAGCTCCAACACGCTGGGAGAGAAGCTCGCCCTTCTCCAGCAGAATCCTCGCCACCCCGCAACCTATGGTTCCGGCACCGATCAACCCGATCCCAATGGTTCTGCTCAACGGGACCCCCCCAGAACCTGTCTCATTCCACGAAGCGCCTGCCTTATACGCTGCTCGTTCTCCACCAGGGCAAACCTAACGTAGTCGTCCCCGTTGTATCCAAAGCCGACCCCGGGAGATACCGCCACCTTGGACTCTTTCAAGAGAAACTTGGAAAACTCCAAAGAACCCATCTTCTTGAACTCATCGGGTATCTCTGCCCACACGAACATGGTGGCTTTGGGCTTCTCCACCTTCCAACCCATGCGGTTCAGCCCGTCCACCAGAACGTCACGCCTCTTCTTGTAGGTGTTCACGATCTCCTGGACACACTCCTGGGGACCATTGAGAGCCACTATGGCCGCTATCTGTAT
The DNA here is from genome assembly GCA_964569095.1 of uncultured Aquificales bacterium. Taxonomy (GTDB): domain Bacteria; phylum Thermosulfidibacterota; class Thermosulfidibacteria; order Thermosulfidibacterales; family JALWSI01; genus JALWSI01. The sequence goes on along the minus strand of CAZMTB010000007.1, from coordinate 251 downwards.
CGGCTGGAAGATTCCGTAGTCGTAGTAGCTCTTCAGCTTGGCCAGAGCAGCCACCAGATCCCTGTTGCCAACCACGAAGCCTACCCTCCAGCCAGGCATGCTGTAGCTCTTCGAGAGAGAGAACATCTCCACCGCAACATCCTTGGCCCCTTCGATCTCCAAAATGCTGGGGGGTTTGTAACCGTCAAAGGCGAGGTCCGCGTAGGCGAAGTCGTGGATCACGTAGATATTGTGCTCTTTGGCAAACTCCA
>CAZMTB010000006.1:0-13651 GCA_964569095.1 uncultured Aquificales bacterium | reverse complement strand
TCTTGTGATGGTTTTCCCCTTTACGAGGCTTGCCACCGCTTGTGCGAGCCTGCCCACCTCTACCAGCTGGGGCAGCAGGGTGATCTTGATTAGCTCGGTTTCCGCCAAGAGATCCGGGGCGGGGTGTCTGCGCATCCTCTCCAGTAGCGAGAGCAGTATGGACAGGGTGCCTTGCAGAAAGAGCCTCTCCTCTCCCTCGCTCTCGAGAAGCCTGGCTCTTGCAGCGTCTGCCAGTTCCAGGACGAAACCGTAGGGGTCGAAGCCGGGGTTGAGTACCTGGGAGTAGAAGAACCGGGATATTCCCTTTGAATCTCTGGCCTTCAACAGGTCGAGGGCCTTCAGTATGCGGGTGTGATCCACCAGGCCCAGCATCTGGGAGACCTCTTCCACCACTACCTTCCCTTCGCTCAAGGCGAGGGCCTGCTCGAGGAACATCTGGGCGTCTCGCATTGAGCCTCCAGCCGCCCTGCAGATGAGCCCCAACACCCCTTCTTCTACTTCTACCCCCTCGTTCTCCACGATGCGTGAGAGAAGGAGTTCCATCTCTGAGGAGGAGAGGGCCTTGAAGTGGAAGTGCTGGCATCTTGAGCGGATGGTTAGGGGCAGTTTTTGTGGTTCTGTGGTGGCCAGGATGAATACCACCTTGGACGGTGGCTCTTCCAGGGTCTTCAGGAGGGCGTTAAAGGCGGGCTCGGTTAGCATGTGGACCTCGTCGATGATGTAGATCTTGTAACCACCCCCGCTGGGGGCGTACCTGACGTGCTCCCGCAGGGTTCTCACCTCCTCTATGCCCCTGTTGGAGGCGGCATCCATCTCCACCACGTCCACGTGTACCCCCCTTGCTATCTCCTGGCACGAGGAGCATTCACAGCAAGGTGTGGGTGTGGGTCCCTTTTCGCAGTTGAGGGCCTTGGCCAGGATGCGGGCAGCGGTGGTCTTGCCCACTCCCCTGGGACCAGAGAAGAGATAGGCGTGGGCGATCCGGTCTCTCTCTATTGCCCTGGTAAGGGCCTTCACCACGAAGGGCTGGCCTACTATCTCTTCGAAGCGCTGTGGACGCCAACGCCGCGCAATGACCTGGTATGCCAGGGTCGTCCTCCCTCTCCCGTTTTTCTACCGTTGGGTTTAGCACAGGCGTAGGGGAATCTCTACACTTTACAAGGTCTCATGGGCGCCCTAAATAGGGGCAATCCAGTAGAGGGCCTCTTCTGATGGCCTTTCGGATAAGGAGGTTGAATTGAGGGTAGAGCCCAAGGTTACGGCCCTGGTGCCCACCTACAACGAGGAGAGGAACCTGGCCGACTGCTTGAAGAGCGTGGAGTGGGCCGACGAGATTCTGGTGGTGGACTCTTTCAGCACCGATGGCACCTTGGATATAGCCAGAGAGTTTGGTGCCAGGATAATTCAACGTGAGTACATTAATTCTGCCTCCCAGAAGAACTGGGCCATTCCCCAAGCCTCTTGTCCCTGGGTGCTGGTGGTGGACTCCGACGAGAGGGTTACTCCCGAGCTCAAGGAGGAGATTCTGCGAACGGTGAGATCTGACACCCCCCACGCGGGGTTTGCCATTGGCAGGCTCAATCACTTTCTGGGGTATCCCTTGCGCCACGGGGGGTGGAGTCCCAGGGAGGACACCAATGTGCGGTTATTCTTGAGGGACAGAGGGCGTTACCAGGAGCGTCACGTGCATGCAGACGTGGAGGTGGACGGTAGCGTGGGAAGGCTTGAGGGGTACTTTATTCACTACTCCTACCAGAGCCTGGACGAGTACTTTCGCAAGATGGACCGATACACCAAGTGGGCTGCCAAGGACATACTGGCCAGGGGAACCCGGGTGAGATGGCACCACCTCACCCTGCGTCCTTTGGGGGACTTTTTCAGGTTGTACCTGTTGAAGGGGGGTTTTCTGGACGGTTTCCCTGGCTTGCTCATAGCCCTCCTTTCGTCTTACTACGTTATGGTGAAGTTCTCCCGGGCGTGGGAGGAGAGCCTGAAGAGAGAAGGAGAGATAGATGGCTGAATATCTGGCGGAACTGGACAAGAGGTACATCTGGCACCCCTTCACCCAGATGTCCGATTATTTGGAGAGAGACCCGTTGGTTATCGTTGGAGGCGAGGGTTCCTACCTCATAGACAGCGAGGGGAGGCGTTACCTGGACGGTGTCTCCTCTCTCTGGGTGAACATCCACGGTCACAGGCGTCCTGAAATAGACGGTGCCATAGTGAACCAGCTTGGAAAGATTGCCCACACCACCATGCTTGGACTTGCCAACGAGCCTGCCTCCCTACTGGCCGAGAGACTGGTGAAGCTGGCTCCAGGTAGACTGAGTAAGGTGTTCTACTCTGACAACGGTTCAACTGCCATGGAGGTGGCCATCAAGGTGGCCTACCAGTACTGGGTGAATAAGGGGGATACAAAGAGAACCCGGTTTCTCTCTCTTCAGAATGCCTACCACGGCGACACCATAGGCTCTGTGAGCATAGGAGGGATAGACCTCTTCCACGCCTGCTACCGCCCTTTGCTCTTTCCGGCCTACCATGCTCCCTCTCCATATTGTTACAGGTGTCCCTTGGGAAGGAGCCATCCCTCGTGCGGTTTGGAGTGCTTGGAGAAGGCGGAGGAGATACTCAGTGCTCACTCCGAGGAGATCATAGCCGTGGTTGCGGAGTCTGCGGTTCAGGGGGCTGCGGGGATGATAGTTATGCCCCCTGGTTACCTGAAGGGCCTTGAGAGACTTGCCAGGAGATACGGCGTTCCCCTGATACTGGACGAGGTTGCCATGGGATTTGGAAGGACCGGCACCATGTTTGCATGCGAGCACGAGGAGGTGGAGCCTGACATCATGGCCTTGGCCAAAGGGATAACCGGCGGGTACCTTCCCCTGGCGGCAACCCTCTTCACCCAAGAGATCTTTGACGCCTTCGTGGGAGACATGGGAAAGACCTTCTACCACGGGCACTCATACACGGGTAATCCTCTGGCCTGTGCGGCTGCCTTGGCCACCCTGGATATCTTTGAAAGGGAGAACACCTTAGAGAGGGTGAGAGCGCTCTCTGGTATACTCTCCGAGAGGCTGGAGGAGTGCAAGCTGCTTGAGCACGTGGGTGACGTTCGCCAGAAGGGACTGGTGGCGGGCATTGAGCTGGTGAAAGATAAGGCCACCAAGGAGCCCTATCCCCCTGAGTTGACCATGGGATACCGGGTCATCTACAGGGCCAGGGAGGAGGGGGTGATAATAAGGCCCCTGGGCAACGTGATCGTGGTTATTCCTCCCCTCTGCTTCACCGAAGAGGAGTTGAACCGCCTGATGGACGTCATCATTCTCTCCATAAGGGAGGTGACGGAGTGAGGTGCGGGTTGTGCTATTCCTGCCACCGTGGTAGGGAGTTGAAAGCTTTTGAGAGCAAGGAGATGCCTTTGTATGGCTGACTTTTTGCCCTTTGCGGCCATTCGGTACGACGGTGCCAAAGTACCCATAGAGGATGTGGTGGCGCCTCCCTACGACGTGATTGATCCCGATCACAGGGTGAGGCTGAGAGAGAGACATCCAAACAACGTTGTACGACTCATCCTGGGAGAGGGAGACTGGTATCGTGAGGCTGCCAGGGCCTTTGAGGAGTGGCAGAGAGAAGGAGTCTTGGTGAAAGACGCAACCCCCTCCTTTTACCTTTACAAGCAATGCTTTGTGGTTAAGGACAGAGAGTATTGTCGATGGAAGATACTGGGACGCCTTAGGCTTGAGCCCTTTGGGGAGGGGAGGGTATTCCCCCACGAAAAGACGCTGGCAGGACCCAAAGAGGACAGGCTTCGCCTCTACAACGAGGTGAAGGCTAACCTTAGCCCGGTCTTTGGGGTCTTCAGGGACGAGAGCGGGGTGCACCAAGAGCTCACGAGGGACACCTCGGGGTACGAGCTTCTTTACAGCTTCAAGGACCACGGTGGGTTGGAGCAGAGCCTTTGGAGGCTTCCGGCCCGGGTTGAAGAGCTCATTGTGGAAGGTGTGAAGGGAGAGTCCATCTTCATTGCAGACGGACACCATCGTTACGAGACCGCCCTTCTTTACCAGAGACAGAGAATCGCTGAGAATCCTAATCATACCGGTGAAGAGCCCTACAACTTCGTTCTGATGGCACTGGTGAGCATGAACGACCCTGGACTGCTCGTTCTTCCCACGCACAGGGTTTTGAGGCGTGGCTGGGGCAAGGGAGAGGATGAGGTGAGGGAGAGGCTTAGGGCGCTCTGCAGGGTGGAGGCGCGCCCCGACTCCCTGGATGATCTATTAAACATCGTGGTTCCGGCTCACGACAAGCATCTCTTTGGTCTCTACGAGAAGAACGAAGGCTTCTCGGTGTTGAGGCTCAGGGCAGAGGCGGTGCCCCCGGGCAGGCTGGATCACCTTCCTCCTTCCCTCAAGGACCTGCAGGTTAGCATATTTCACACTGTGGTTGTGGAAGACGTGCTGGGGCTCTCTCCCCAGGTGGTAGAGAGAGAGGCACCTCTCATCTACTTCAAGAATGCACCCCAGGCGGTTGAGGCCGTGGATAGCGGAGAGGGGCGATACGCCTTCTTTCTCAATGCCCCCACCCTGGAGGAGATCGCCTCTGTTGCAGAGAGTGGTCATACCATGCCCCAAAAGAGCACCTTCTTCTACCCCAAACTCACCACGGGGCTGGTGTTCTACTCTTTAGAAGACTGAAGAAGGTGGCCTTTTTCGTTGGCATAGGAGGTGCCAGCGGCGTCTGCGTTGGTAGGAGGGTGGTGGAGGCCTTGGCCAGTAGAGGAGAGAAGGTTCACCTCTGTTTCACGGAAGAGGGTGAGCTCATCGCAGCGGGGGAGGGGGTGGATCTTAGCAACTGGCCTGAGGGAGTAGTTCTCCACTGCCTTCACGAGTGGGAGGCCCCTGTGGCATCGGGTTCCTACCGACTGAGTGGGACGGCGATTGTTCCTTGCTCGATGGGTATGCTGGGGCGTATTGCCAGTGGGGTCTCAGGCAACCTGATGGAGAGGGCGGCAGACGTGGCCCTGAAGGAGGGGTGGCCCTTGGTTCTGGTGCCGAGAGAGACTCCTCTCAGCCCCATTCACCTAGAGAACATGCTGAAGCTATCCAGGTCGGGAGCGGTGATTCTCCCCCCCGTTCTGACCTTCTATCACGGGCCTTCTGGGATTGATGACCTGGTCAACTTTGTGGCAGGACGGGTGCTGGATGCACTGGGAGTTGAACACGCCCTCTACAGGAGGTGGGGAGATGAGGGGTAGTAAGGTACTGGTGGGAGTCAGTGGGGGAATAGCGGCCTACAAGGCGGTGGAACTGGTTCGGCTGTTGGGAAAGAGGGGTATGGAGGTTCAGGTGATGATGACCCCCAACGCCCAGCGGTTTGTTGGGCCTCTAACATTCCAGGCCTTGACCAGAAAGGCGGTTCCCACCACTTCCCTGGAACCTTCGGATGATACTCGCATAGAACACATTGACCTGGCCACCTGGGGAGATCTGCTCTGCATAGCCCCTGCCACTGCCAACACCTTGGCGAAGCTCGCCCATGGTGTTGCAGACAACATCGTGGCAGAGGTCTTTCTTGCCTTCAGGGGACCTGTCTTGGTGGTGCCCGCCATGAACGAGGCCATGTACGAGAACGAGGCGACCCAGTGCAACATAAGGATTCTGCGGGATAGGGGGGTCTCGGTGCTCGATCCGGAGGTTGGAGAGCTCGCCTGTGGTACCACCGGTCCAGGACGGTTTCCTGACCCGGTGGTTGTGGCCGATACCGTCTCTTCCATGCTTGCTCCGAAGGACTTGAAGGGAAAGAGGGTACTGGTCACTGCCGGGCCTACCAGGGAGTTCATTGATGCAGTGAGGTTTATCAGCAACCCGTCTACAGGCCGCATGGGTTATGCCATAGCCAAGGTGGCAGCCATGAGAGGTGCAGAGGTGGTGCTGGTCTCTGGTCCCACGGAGTTGCAGACTCCCCTGGGTGTGGAGAGGGTGGATGTGGTCTCTGCGGCTCAGATGTACCAAGAGGTTATGTCCAGGAGGGAGTGGGCCGAGGTGATAGTCAAGTCGGCGGCGGTGGCAGACTTCAGACCTGCAAGCAGGAGCAGTGCAAAGCTTAAGAAGTCCCAAATGAGAGAGCTTGCCATTCCCCTGGAGCCCAACCCCGACATTCTCAAGGCCTTGGGAGAGGAGAAGGACGGTAAGATCCTGGTGGGCTTTGCCGTTGAGAGCCACGACCTGGTGGAGAACGCCACGGAGAAGCTCGAGAGGAAGAACCTCGACCTCGTCGTTGCCAACGAGGCCTCGGAGGGGTTTGCCAAGGATACTAACCGGGTGGTTATGATAAGGAGAGACGGTACCCTTCGTACCACCTCTCTCATGGGCAAAGAGGAGCTGGCCTGGGTTATACTGGACGAGGTGGCGAGACTGCTGAGGGGATAGTGCCTACCTCTCTGGGTGCCGTTGTCCCGGGCTATTCACCTTCTCCCGGTTTCTACTTCTCCCATTCCAGCACCGTTGCTCCCCAGGTGAATCCTCCTCCGAAGACGGTGAGAGCAACCAGATCACCCCTCTTTATGGTGCCGTCTTTTACTGCCTCGTCCAAGGCTATGGCGAGGGCAGCGGCGGAGGTGTTTGCATACTTCTGGACGTTCACGTAGATCCGGTCCCTTATCTTCAACCTCTTGGCGATGGAGTCTATTATCCTTATGTTGGCTTGGTGGGGGATGAAGCAGCCTATCTGGTCAACGGTTAAGCCGTTCTTCTCTATCGCCTTGACCACAGACTCGCACATCCTGGTGACTGCGTGCTTGAACACCTCTCGTCCCTCCATCTTCACGAACTGCATCCTTTTCTCGAGCACCTCTGGGCTGGCGGGGTGTCGGCTGCCACAGCCGGGTATCCACAACAGGTGGGCCAGAGACCCGTCCGAGCCGAGTACGGCATCCATAACCCCCCTTCCTTTGGAGCCTGCCCTTAAGACGGCGGCTCCGGCGCCGTCTCCGAAGAGTATGCAGGTGTTTCTGTCCTCCCAGTCTATGAAGGCACTCATTGTCTCTGCGCCTACCACCAAGGCGGTGTCAACGGCCCCAGAGGCTATCTGGTTCTTGGCGGTCTCCAGTGCAAAGAGAAAGCCTGAGCACGCGGCGCCGAGATCGTAGCAGTAGGCGTTTTTTGCCCCTATCTTCTCCTGGACGAAACAGGCCGTGCTTGGCAGGAACATGTCTGGAGTGAGGGTTGCCACGATCAGGAGCTCCACCTCTTGGGCAGTGATGCCCGAGTCTTCCAAGGCCTTAACTGCCGCCTTGGCCGCGAGGTCGGAGGTGGCCTCTTCGGGAGCTGCAATGTGCCTCTCCTTCATTCCCGTTCGGGCCTCTATCCACTCGTCAGAGGTATCAACCATCTCCTCGAAGTCCTTGTTGGTCAGCACCCTCTCGGGCACGTAAGATCCTGTACCTGCAATGGAGACTCTTCTCACACTTTCCATCTATCGCCTTTCTTTCCTCTTTTGTGATTTGGCCCTTGTATGTTTTGACCCTCTTCCAATCAAGAGGTGTGGTTCCTTGTTGACCCCTTTTCTCCCCGTGACTAAATTGGGGTTCCATGGAAGAGAGGAGGAGTGTGCGTCTCGGGTGACCGGGAGTTAACCCCTAAGGTCTTCAAGGCCTTGCTTGGCCTTGGCCCAATATCTTAGTGAGAGGATAACCGTATGGCTTCAGAGTTCGTTCATCTGCACCTTCACACCCAGTACAGCCTGTTGGACGGGGGGATCCATCTTCCCCGTCTCTTTCCCAAGGCGAAGGAGCTGGGTTTTGAGGCCTTGGCCATAACCGATCACGGCAACATGTTTGGGGCCGTCGATTTTTACAAAAGGGCCAAGGCCAGTGGTATACACCCCATCATCGGATGCGAGGCCTATGTGGCCCCAAAGTCGAGGCTGGAGAAGAGCTCCCACAGGGGGCTGGCGGACGCGGCGTACCACCTCGTCCTTTTGGGGAAGGACGAGGCTGGTTACAAGACCCTTGTTAAACTCACCTCGGCGGCCTATCTCGAGGGGTTCTACTACAAGCCGCGAATAGACAGGGAGCTACTCAAGGAGCATAACGAAGGGCTAATAGGGCTCTCTGCCTGTCTGAAAGGCGAGATCTCCTGGCTCGTCAGGCACAACAACTACGACAAGGCGAAGAGGAGGGCCCAGGAGTACGCCCAGATATTTGGTGAGGGCAACTTCTACATTGAGCTTCAGAAGAACGGCCTGGAGGAGCAGGAGGAGGTGAACTCCCAGCTCGTATCCATTGCCAATGAGGTGGGGTTGCCCCTGGTTGCCACCAACGACTGCCACTATCTCGACCCCGAGGATGCCGAGGCCCACGATGTTCTCCTTTGCATCCAGACCGGCAAGCACGTTGATGACGCCGACCGCATGCGCATGTCCACCAACCAACTCTATCTAAGGTCTCCACGAGAGGTGGCTGAGCTCTTCTCGGACCTGGAAGAGGCGGTGAGGAACACCGTTGAGATAGCCAACAGGTGCAATTTTGAGTTCAAGATGCACCAGTACAAGCTTCCCCAGTACAAGGTGCCCCAGGGGTACACCCTTCACGGTTACCTCGAAGAGCTTGCCCAGAAGGGGCTGGTAAGGAGGAGGGAGGCGGGAGAACTGGATGTAGGAATACCCTTTGCCGAGTACCAGCAGAGGTTGAAGAGAGAGCTGGAGATCATAAACGACATGGGGTTCTCCGGCTATTTTCTCGTTGTTTGGGAGTTCATTGACTATGCCAAGAGAAGGGGGATACCCGTGGGGCCTGGAAGGGGATCTGCCGCGGGTAGTCTCGTTTCCTACTGCCTGGGAATAACCTCCATAGATCCCCTGCGTTACCACTTGCTATTCGAGAGGTTTCTCAACCCCGAGCGGGTGTCCATGCCGGACATCGACGTGGACATCTGTATGAACCGCAGGGACGAGGTGGTAGAGCATGTAAGGCAGCTCTACGGTGAGGAGAACGTGGCCAAGATCATCACCTTTGGAACCCTGTCCGCCAGGGCAGTGGTGAGGGACGTTGGAAGGGCCCTCAACCTTCCCTACGGCGAGGTGGATACCATAGCGAAGCTTATACCCCCCACACTCTCTATCACCATCAAGGAGGCCTTGGAGCAGCAACCGAGGCTGGTTGAACTCATGAAGGAGAACCCTGACGTTAAGCGGCTGATCGAGATTGCCCAGAAGCTGGAGGGCCTCTATCGTCACGCCTCAACCCACGCTGCGGGAGTTGTGATAACCCCCGAGCCCCTAACCGAATACCTTCCACTCTACCGTGCCTCTGACAAGAACTCCAACGAGGTGGTGACCCAGTACGCCAAGGACGAGGTGGAAGAGCTTGGTCTGCTTAAGATGGACCTGCTTGGTCTCAAGACACTCACCATACTCGACATGGCCGTTAAGCTGGCGGAGCGGTACAAGGAGGTGGGGTCTATAGACCTCGATCACCTTCCCTTGGACGACGAGAAGACCTTCAAGCTTCTGTGCAGCGGCCAGACCACAGGGGTGTTCCAGCTGGAGAGCTCTGGGATGAGGGAGCTCATAAAAAAGATGCAGCCATCCCGGTTTGAGGACATCATCGCCTTGGTGGCGCTCTACAGGCCTGGCCCGCTGGAGAGCGGTATGGTGGACGACTACATCAACAGGCGCCACGGCAGGGTGGAGGTGAGCTATCCTCTTCCGCAGCTCGAGCCCATCTTGAAAGAGACCTACGGAATCATCCTCTATCAGGAGCAGGTGATGCAGATTGCGGTCACCCTTGGTGGATACACCATGGGCCAGGCAGACCTTCTGCGCAAGGCCATGGGGAAGAAGAAGCCCGAGCTGATGCAGAAAGAGAGGTCCAGGTTCGTTGAAGGGGCCTTGAAGAACGGCGTTCCCAAAGAGAAGGCGGAAGAGATCTTCAACCTGATGGAGAAGTTCGCTGGCTACGGGTTCAACAAGTCCCACTCCGCCGCCTACGCCATGATCGCTTACCAGACCGCGTACATGAAGGCCCACCATCCCGTGGCCTTCATGGCGGCGTTGATCTCGGGAGACATGGCCAACACCGACAAGATCTACAAGTACATCAAGGAGTGTTCCGAGATGGGAATAGAGGTGTTGCCCCCTGACATAAACGACAGCGACGTGACCTTCTCGGTGAAGGGCAACTCCTTGAGGTTTGGCCTTGCGGCAATCAAGAACGTTGGTGAGGCGGCGGTTGAGAGCATAGTGAGAGAGAGAGAGGCGAAGGGACCCTTCAAGTCCCTCTACGACTTCTGTCGCAGGGTCGACCTTCAGAAGGTGAACCGAAAGACAATAGAGAGTCTGGTTAAGGCCGGGGCCTTCGACTCCACGGGGAGGGAGAGGCACGTGCTCTTGGGGGCTCTGGATAAGGCCATGGAGGAAGCTGGGAGAAGAAACAAGGCTGGTAGAAGGGGTCAGGTCTCTCTGTTTGAGATAGCCGGCAAGGAGGCTATTCCCCAAATTCCCGAGTGGTACCCAGAAGTTCCCCCCTTGAGCCAGAAGGAGCTCCTTGAGATGGACAAGGAGGCGTTGGGCTTCTACGTGACCTCTCATCCCATGGAGATGTACGCTGAAAGGGCCAGGGAGGTTACCGAGTTAACCTTGGAGAAGGTCCATTCCATGCAAGACGGTACCGAGGTTGTGGTCTGCGGCGTAGTGGCAAAGAAGAAGGAGCTATCCACCAAGAAGAAGGAGCGCATGGCCATAGTGCAACTGGAGGATACCACCTCCTCCGTGGAGGTGGTGGTGTTTCCCTCTCTCTACAGAGAGGTGGAGTTGACCTTGAGCGTCAGCGAGGAACCCTTTGTGGTCAGAGGGGGGATTGATTCGGATAGTGCCTCTGAGGGTGCCCGTAAGGTGCTGGCAGAGGAGATGATGCCTCTCAGTGAGGCGGTGGGAAAACTACACTTCGAGGCCCTTCCATCTTCTCTCAGCTTCGTGATAGACATGGATAGATGGGACGGAAACGGAGACCTGGTGGTGAGGCTGTTTGACCTGGTGATGAACTGCCGGGGGAAGGTGCCTTTGAGATTGGTGTTTGAAAGAAAGGGGGACTTTAGGGCGGTGGTTGAGGCACTGGAGGACTTCTGGGTTGACCCTGTCCTTCTTGAGGGAGAGTTTGGCAAGGCCTCCGCGGCCTTTGGGGGGGTAAGACTGTTGAAGGAGAGTTGAGTATGCCGCAGCAGTTCATTTTAGACTTTGAACGCCCCATCGTTGAGATGGAACAGAAGATAATGGAGCTTCGCAGCATTGGTGAGGGAAGCAGAATAAACATAGAAGAAGAGACCCAGAAGCTCACCAAGAAACTGAAGCGCATGATCAGGGACACCTACAGTAAGCTCTCCCGATGGGAGAGGGTACAGGTGGCCAGACATCCCCAGCGTCCCTATGCTTTGGATTACATCAACGGATTCATAACCGACTTCGTGGAGTTGAGGGGAGACAGGCGTTTCCGGGACGACAGATCGATAGTGGCTGGTCTGGGCAAGTTCGAGGGTAGGTTTACGGTTGCTTGCATCGGTCATCAGAAGGGTAGGGGTACCCGTGAAAACATTGAGCGTAACTTCGGTATGCCCCATCCCGAGGGTTACAGGAAGGCATTAAGGGTGATGAAGCTGGCGGAGAAGTTTGGCTTCCCAGTAATAACCTTCGTTGATACCCCCGGGGCCTATCCGGGAATAGGTGGGGAGGAGAGGGGGCAATCGGAGGCCATTGCCCTGAATCTCTACGAAATGTCGAGACTCAGGGTGCCCATAGTGGTTTGCATAACAGGTGAGGGTGGAAGTGGAGGGGCACTAGCCCTCAGCGTGGGTGACAGGTTGCTCATGCAGGAGAATGCCATCTATGCCGTGATATCCCCAGAGGGATGTGCCTCTATTCTGTGGAGAACTGCTGAGAAGGCTCCCCAGGCGGCAGAGGCCATGAAGGTGACTGCTCCTGACCTGATGGAGCTTGGGATAATAGACGAGATAATCAAGGAGCCCTTGGGGGGTGCCCACAGGGATCCCCAGCGGGCGGTCTCCATTGTTAAAAGGGCCATAAGGCGCAACCTTAAGGAGCTTATGGCGAAACCCATAGATCTCCTCCTTGAGGAACGATACCAGAAGCTTAGGGGCATAGGGGTCTATTCGGAGAGTGATACCTGAGAGATGTCCTCTATCTCCCAGAGCAACATGAGCAACCTATCTACTCCCAGAGCTGCCCCAGCTACCAGTCCTAGTTTCGGAAGGGCCTGGAGAAGTGCCGGGTCTGCGTTAACGGTCTCTCTTGCCTCCTTCTTCCACCTTTCCATTTGCTCGTGGGGATCCGTTAGCTCTGTGTATCCGTTCATGAGTTCCAGTTCCCCGGCGAAGAGTTCAACCCGTTGCACCAGGGATGGGTCATGGGGATGGGGTGCTGCCATGAGCCCAACCTCCACTGGGTAGTCGTAGAGAAAGATAGGCCTGCCCAGCTCCCTTATCCTTGGCTCCACGCAGTGGACGAATAGCATGTTGAACCTGGTTTCCCACGGGTCGTTTGGGTGGTAATCTATTCCCAGTTCTTTGAAACGGTTCCTCAAAGCCCTCTCGTCTCTAAGCTCCTCCAGAGAGATCCCTGCCCACTTCTCGAAGGCCTCTGCCACTCTCATCCTTGGCCAGGGAGGGGACAGGTCTATTGTTGATCCGATGCGCCTTCTCGTGAGGGATGGTCCGTATCTGGTATCCGAGGATAGAAGGTGGACTACTAGGCTCTCTGCCTCGTCCATCAGGTTCAGGTAGGTGTTCTCTATCCCGTACCACTCGAGCATGAGAAAGACCTTGCGGTGCAAAGAGTCTTGGCGGTCTCTCCTGAATACCGGGGCCAGCTGGTAGATGCTGGTGTGCTCGTTGGCCAAGAGCTTCTTCATGGGATACTCTGGGGAGGTGTGGAGGTATAGGGGTTCGTTCTCCACCTTGAACACCCCTATGTTTGGATCGAGGTTGGGATACCTCAATAGGGGGGAGGTGAAGACTTCTGTGTAGCCCCTTGCCTCGAAGAACCCCCTTATCTTTCCCAGGACCTTTGCCTTCTCCCTTAACATCCCTACCTTCTTGCCAGTTCCTCTGCCTCTTTGGTGAGGCGTTCCAACTCTTTCTGCAGCCATTGTAGTTCTGCTTTCACACTTGCGTCCTGGGGTACGATCTTGGGAGTTCCATAGACCACCACGAGCTTGGAGAAGGGATAGGGGATCAGGAAACCGTCCCAGCTTCCCAGCTCTTTGGCCCTGCTGAATCCCATGGAGAGGGGGAGGAGGGGTAGCCCGGTCTTCTGGGCCACGATCACTGCTCCTGGTTTTGCCTTGTACCTTGGTCCCCGGGGACCGTCGGGTATCACCACCAGAGGTCTTCCACTCTTTCCTAGCTTCACCATCTCTGCCAGGGCCTCCCGTCCTCCTCTGCTGCTTGAGCCCCTCACCGTGCCCATTCCAACCTTCTCTATCACCTTTGATATGAACTCGCCGTCCCGGCTGCGGCTAACCATGATTATGGGTCGATGCCTCGCGAAGAGGTGTACCGTTGGGAATAGTCTGTTGTGCCAAAAGGCTCCAACAACGCCCTTGCTAACCTCATCTTCCACCTGGCGGTTCACGAAGGTG
>CAZMTB010000005.1:0-7035 GCA_964569095.1 uncultured Aquificales bacterium | reverse complement strand
CCCGAAGGTGCCGGGGATGGAGTTGGCCATGCGCCAGAAGAGGGGAATCAAACCCCTAACCTTCTGGGGATCTGCCGCCACGCCCCCGAAGAGGGTGAACCTCTCAGACGCCACGAAGAACAGGTTCTCTATCTTTGGTATGCCGTCTCTCTCCTCCTCCAGGTAGGGTTTTGCCATCCTGAATATTGACTCTCCCATCTCCTTCCTCTCTGCGTAGGAGTATCCAGGGGGTGGTATCAGGATTCCCATCACCAGATTGCGGTTGCCCTTTGGGAGGTACTCCATCTTGGGCATGAGGACCGCTGAAACCAGGACGGCAGCCAGGGTGAAGGCCAACACCGTTGCGAGGCGGGTGGAGAGGCTTCTGGTGGTTAGCTGGGCCACGGAGGTGAGCAGCCTGGCCCCTTCGTGCCCCAGTCGAGCCAGGGGATCTCTCCTTTCTTCCGCGCCCTTATCTCTCCACCTCTCCTGGAAGGCGAAGAGCCTGCTGCTAAGCATGGGTATCACCGTTACCGACACCAGGAGGCTCAATGTGACGGAGGAGGTGATGGCTATGGCGATGTCCTTGAAGAGCTGCCCCGCCTCTTCCTTCAAGAATATCACTGGCAGAAAGACGGCCACCGTGGTGGCAGTGGAGGCCAGAACCGCTCCCCACACCTCCCGCGTTCCGTCGTAGGCGGCGTGGAAGGGGTCTTTCCCCATGCCCCTGTGGCGGTCTATGTTTTCGAGCACCACTATCGAGTTGTCCACCAGCATTCCCACGGCGAAGGATATGCCTGCCAGGCTCACCACGTTCAGGTTTCTTCCCATTAGCCACAGAAAGATGAAGGTGCCTATCGCAGAGATGGGAATGGCCGTTGCCACCACAAGGGTGGGGGCGAGGCTGCGGAGAAATAGGAGTAGCACCAGCACCGCGAGCACTCCTCCAATGAGAATGTTCTTCTCCACCAGGCCTATTGCGCCGGTTATGTAGGGTGTCTGGTCGTAAACCCAGTCGAGGTAGAGGCCTTCACCCTTCAGCACGGTGCGGTTGAGCCTCTTCACCACCTCTCTAACCTTCTGGGTGAGGGTCAGCACGTTTGCACCGGGCTCCTTCTTTATCCCTATGGCTATCACCGGCTTGCAGTTCTGCATCACCGAGTCGTGGAGCACCTGGTAACCCACCTCCACTTTGGCCAGGTCTCCCAGGAGAAGGCTGCGGGTGCCGTCAGAGAAGAGAACCAGCCTCTCCAGGTCCCTGAGGGTGGTGTACTCCCCCACCGTGCGCACGCGGTAGCTCTTCTTTCCCACGTCCATCAGACCTGCAGACAGGTTGGAGTTTCCCTGGCGTATCCTCTTGGCCACCTCCCCGATGGTTAGCCCGTGGGCCGCCAGATCCTTTGGATCCACCTCCACGTGGATCTCGGTCTCCTGTCCCCCGAAGATGAAGAGGTCTCCCACCCCGGGAACCCTCTCCAGGTGCTGGCGTATCTCGTCCTCGAAGTAGGTGCGGTAGGTGTTGATCTCCCTGGTATTGCCCGGGAGCGTCTTTAGGGTTAGCCAGATGACCGGTGAACTACTGGCTCCCGTGGCCAGAATGACGGGCCTCTCCACGTTCTGTGGGTAGTTGCTGACCTCGTCCATCTTGTTGGAGGTTCTCAGAAGGGCCTCGTCCAGGTCGGTGCCCACGGAGAAGGTGAGAACGATCTCGCCGAAACCGTTGTAACTGTGGCTCTCCATCTGTCTCAGGCCCCTGAGACCCTTCAACTTATCTTCCTGGCGCAATATTATCTCCCTCTCCACCTCGTAGGGAGTGGCACCTGGCCAGTCGGTGTGAACGGTGATCTCTGGGTTCGAGACGTCGGGAGTGAGCTGGTAGGGCAGGCTTAGCAGCCCGATGGTTCCAAAAAGCACCACCAGCAGCACTCCCACTACCACTGTCACGGGACGCCTTGTGGAGTACTCTACGATGTCCATGGCCTTGCGTGCTTAGCGTTGCCCTTGGACCGGTGGTCTTCTCTCACCCGCTGGGTGTGGATTGGCAGAGACGATCACCACCGGTTGTCCTGGCCTTAGCCTCTCGTTTCCCTTCACCACCACGGGCATGCCGTCTTTCAGGTATTCCGACACCACCTCTGCCATGGTCTCCTGGTAGCCGGTTACCTTCACGGGTACCACCGCTGCCTTTCCCTCTTTTACCGTGAAGACCAGTTCTTGCTGTCCCATCTGCACCACCGCGTCCCTGGGCACCATCAGCACCTCCCTGGGTTCGCCTGTGGGAAGCAGGGCGATCACCTCCATGCCGTCCATCAGGCTGGCATGGGGGTTATCCACCAGCACCTTCACCGGGTAGGTGCGAGAAGAGGGATCCCCCTGGGGCACCACCGAGTAGACGCGGCCACGAACCGTCTTCTCCAGGGCGGGAACCTTCAGGGTAACGCCGGTCCCCGGTCTGAGGGCCCGGGAGATGGAGCTTGCAGGCACGGGCACCACGGCCTCCATCTGCCTGAACTCCGCCAGCCTTGCCACTGGGCTGCCCTGGGAGACCCAGTCTCCCACTTCAACGAAGCGTTTTAGTACCACCCCTGCAAAGGGTGCCCTTACGGTTGATTTTCTCAGCCGTATCGTCACGCTTCGCCTCGCCGCCTCGAGAGACCTCACCTTCCCTTCCAGGGACCTGGCAGAGAACCTCTTGCTGTCGAACAGCTGGGGAGAGATTGCCTCCTTCTCGTAGGCCGCCTTTGCCCGCTTCAGGTCGGCTTTGGCCTTCTCAAGCAGGGCCTTGGCCTCGTCAACCTCTCCCCCGAGTCGTCTCAGCTCCTCCCTGAGAAGCTGGGTGTCCAGTTTCACCAGTGGTGCTCCCTTCTTGACGCGGTCTCCCTCTTCCACGAAGACCTCAACCACCCTTCCGGGAACCTCTGCCGCTACCCTGGAGAGGTGCCTGAAGTGGAGGGTGCCCGGGTAGGATACGGTTGGTGCCACCTCCCTCTTCTCCACCTTTCCCAGGACAACCTTGGCAGGGGACACCTGGGGTGGGCCTGCCCACGCAGGCAGGGTGATGGTTAGCAACGCAACCGTCCATAGCCACCTGCCGCACCTGCCCATTCCCGGCCACCTTTCTCCCAATAGGCTATTCTTCACCTTCTCAAAGGGCACCTCTACCCCTGAACCTGTGTTCATGTCAACGGTGGTCTTCCCCTACTGCTGGGCAAGGCGAGGTGAGTGCTTTCAAATAAGGATAACATGATAAAATCAGGCGCAGAAGGTTGGTAGAAAGTTCAAATCTCCCCTTGCCTTTTTGGAGGTTATTCTGTAAGGAGAAGTAATTTTGCCAACTATAGGAGGGCGTATTGATGGAGAAAACGGTGAGTAGGAGGGGAAATCAACGATTGGTAGTGACCTTGATAGGGGGGCTTTTTCTGTTTCTGACACTTCCTCTTCTTCCCAGGAGAGCAACGGCACAGGATTACTACGTCGCTACCAATGCAGCCTATGCTACGAACTGCACAGCTTGCTGTACCCAGGCAACGCCTTGCAGTTTTCAATCTGCGCTAATCTGCGCCCAGAACAGCGCGGAGGACGACACCGTTCACGTTCAAGGGGGAACCTACAACGCCACCCAGGGGCTTGCCAATACGCTCATCTACTCCACTGCCTGTACAGGGGGCAATATAACGATAGAGGGATGGACGGGTACGGGAGTGGCGATTCTCGACGGCAACGGTGCCAGGAAGGTTGTGAGGATAGATACCGACAACTCTTCGGAATGCTGCAATGGGACGGTTACCATCGAAGTAAAAGACATCACCTTCCAGAACGGCTTGAGTGGAGCTGCCCATCCCCGCGGGGGTGGGTTAGAGGTGCACGTTGGTCCCAAAACCACGGTTTACATTCACAACTGCGCTTTCGAAGGCAACACCGCCAGCGAGCACGGTGGTGGCTTGGAGATTTGGGGCAATTGTACCGTCTACAACGTCACGATGTCCAACAACACCATTCACAACAACACCGCCGGGCAGGTGGGAGGAGGGGCGTGTATTTACGCCACGAGAGACCTTCAATCCCTCACCCTTTCCTACAACACCGTTTACAACAACTCTGCAGATGTAAACTATCCCTTTTCGGGAGGAGGTGGTGTGTCTGTTTTTGCCATTGGGGACATTCAATCTGCCGATATTGCGAATAACACCGTTTACAACAACACCGCCAAAATGTTGGGAGGTGGTGTGTCTGTTTCGGCTGGGAATATCCGCTCTACTATTGTCTTCAACAACACCGTTCACCACAACAGGGTGACAGACGGACAGGGTGGGGGAATGGCTATTGGTGCCACGAACAACATAAACTCCCTCACTTTCACCAATAACGAACTCTACGAAAACTCTGCTTCCTCCAGCAACGTGGGCTCGGGAAATGCGGGGGGATGCGTGCTCTCTGCCCTTGCTTTCTCCTCTGCCACAGTGGCCAACAACACCATTTACAGCAATAACGCAGCCTTCAGTGCTGGAGGCCTATACCTTCTGGCTGTTAATGCTCTCCAGGATGCGTTCCTGTACAACAACCTGTTGTACAACAACACTGCGGGAAATGGTGGAGGAGGGTTCTTGATTCTAGGGGCAACTGATAACCTCTACCTTATCAACAACACCATCACCCAGAACCATGCTGGTAACACTACAGGGACGTCTGGGGGAGGGGTTTACCTTGCCATGCATGCAGCAAGTGCAGTTGCCAACGTTTACAACAACATCATCTACAACAACACTGACGGCAACAACCACGGAGACGACCTTTACTGTTACAACCAAGTGGGAGCCACCGTGAACCTGTGCAGAAACGACTTCTCTGCCAACGATGCCCCCAACGGGCCAAGCGTGATGTTCGAGGGAACAGGACCTGCAAAGAACTGCAACATAGCGGCGAATCCCCTCTTTACCGATGCCGCCAACGAGGACTTCACCCTTGAGGGTGGATCTCCGTGCATAGATGCGGGTAGCAACCACGCCCTCACCTTGATGGATCCTCCCAACAGGCCGGTGCCAGCAGAGGATCTGGGTGGTAACAACAGAATCCTTTACTACCGAACCTGTACCGTGGACATCGGTGCCTACGAGACGAGGCCTAATGAGGGTAAGGTATGCAGCAGCATCGACTACGGTGAGTTGGCCTGCTGTGAAGCCACCAATACTAACGGTGGAGACAATGGTGGATACAACACGCCAACGGCTCCCGTTTCTTTCATAGGCTCCTCCGAGAGAGGTTGCGAGGCGGGCTGCATCGCAAGCGTGACCCTCAAGTGGCAGGCGGTTAGGGGAGCAACGGGCTACCTAGTCTACGAGGCGGGAACGGGCCAGCTCTGGAAGTGGGTGAAAGACGGCAGCGCCACCGGCTACACCTTCCACAATCTCCCCTGCGGCAGAACCTACAGGTTCTACATTGAGACCCACTCGGGCTACGGCAACTCTCGGCCCAGCAAGACTGTTGCGGTGGTGATACCGCCCTGCTCCGCGAGCGGTGGCACCGGGAACCCCGTGGTCTCCTTGGTGTGGCCCAAGGACCAGGCCGGCATAAACTACGACGACTTTGCCGCCGCAGATTATCTGGTGGTCTTTGCCTGGAACCGGGTGGAGAACGCCAATAGCTACCTGCTGTGGCTGAAGCTGGGCGACGGCGAGGGCCACTCCTTCGAGGGCAACGCGGTGCTCTTTGCCTACAATGGCCTGATGGAGGCGGGTGATCTTGCGGGCATCTACTTTGCGCTCAATGAGGCGGGGTGGAACAGCCTGGTACCCTACGAGGTGAGCTGGCAGGTGAGTGCCCTGAGCGATCCGGAGGACCTAGACAGCATCATTGGCACCAGCGAGAGGCAGAGCTTCACCTTCAATCCCGCTCCGTGAGGCGTGAAGGCGGCCCGAAAGAGCTGCTTCTTCGTTGTTTATTGATTTGTAGGGGTGACCATTACACCCACGAGAAAGGAGCTTTCCAATCGTGTTTGTGCGAGCAAAAGGTCGGAGAATAATGGGAATAATAGTGGTGGTATTTCTTTTTGTGGCCTCTTCTACCTGGGCTGCTGCTTTTGGTGGGGTCTCTGCCCTGGTCTCGCAGGGCAAGGCGGCAGACTCGCGGCTGATCTTTCCAAGGGCCACCAAGGCCGCCTCGCCGGAGGTGAGGGCAAGGGTGAAGGGCCTCATGGCCTCAATGCCCCTTCTCTTCGTCCCCAACAGGGGACAGGTT
This sequence comes from uncultured Aquificales bacterium, assembly GCA_964569095.1. Lineage (GTDB taxonomy): Bacteria > Thermosulfidibacterota > Thermosulfidibacteria > Thermosulfidibacterales > JALWSI01 > JALWSI01. The sequence continues at coordinate 822 of CAZMTB010000005.1, read as the reverse complement.
GACCAAGGGGTGAGGTACTACGCCCGGGGGAAGGGAATGGCCGTCTCCGTCACCCCCAACGGCCTCGTGATGGGCATGGGCAACCAGGTGATCTCCATCACCGCACAGAAAGGCAATGCAGAGAGGGTTTACGGAAGGCTGATTGCCCCAACAAGGGTGAACTACTTCATCGGCAACGACCCCTCCAAGTGGCAGAGGGGCCTTCCCACCTTTGGAGAGGTGGTGCTTCACAACCTCTACCCGGGAATAGACATGGTGGTATCGGGAGACGAGGGAAGGCTCACCACCGACTTCGTGGTCTATCCCGGGGCGTACCCGTCGGTGATCCAGATGAAGGTTGAAGGTGCAAGGCTGGAGGTTGACTCAGAAGGCCGCCTGGTTCTGAAGACAAGAGGCAACGCTCTGGCCTTCAGTGCCCCGGTCAGCTACCAGGCGGTGAACGGCAGGCTCGAGGGTGTGGAGAGCCGGTTCGTGGTGGCGGGCAACCATTACGGCTTTGCCCTTGGCAACTACCAGAAGGATGCCCCCGTGGTGATTGACCCCAGCGCGGTGTGGAGCACCTACGTGGGGGGAAGTAACACGGATAGGGGTTACGATATAGCCGTTGACTGCAACGGCAGCATTTTCGTTGCAGGAGGTACGTACTCCAATGACCTGCCCAACAAGATCAACGACCACAACGGTGGTGGGTGGGATGCCTTCGTGGCGAAGCTGGATTCCAACGGTAACATCCTCTACACCACCTACGTGGGGGGAAGTAGCTTGGATGAGGGTTACGGCATAGCCCTTGACTGCAACGGCAGCGGCTTCATCACGGGAGAC
>CAZMTB010000004.1:0-2346 GCA_964569095.1 uncultured Aquificales bacterium | reverse complement strand
CTGGTTAATACAACTAAGAACTCAGAAATGTTCTTCGATGTCGTGAATAGTTTTAGCGCCGGATCAAGCAATAGTCCTAAAGCCCTGTTATGAAAGCGAGAATCGGCATCAATGGCGTATATCAATATGTTTGTATCAATTAGTACCGAGCTACTCATGTGATTCGTATGCTAATCTTCTAATGTCAATATCGTCAAACTTGCCTTTTAAATGGGTAGTTCTAATTTGCTTTTTAGCTTTCTCGTCTTTTATTATCTTGATGTATTGTTCAATTTGAGGCAGATATTCTTCTGGAATCATGTCAATGTCTTTTTTTATTTTCTCTTTTAATTCCATTAGGTCCTTCCTTTTTCAAGAAACGCACCGAGCTGATTGAGCGCTAACGACTTCTTCTACACAAACTCCTTTCCCCTGGTAACCCTCCTCGCTATTACGAGGCTCAATACCGTGGGAAGGCGCATTTGTCAATGCCTTATCGGGAGATTGGGAAAGGTGGTTTAACCGTCGCGCCCCCATGGGACATAACATTAACCACCGGAAAACGGATGTTAAGTAGATTCTATTCAATCGTGGATTGCGGGGGCAGGCTTGCTGCCAAGCTGCACCAGCCTCATGCCTTGGGATGAACCTTGAACGGTATGCTCGGTTCCCCCGCCCTGCTTCTCGGCAATAGCCCCTTGACCCGTGCCTTTGCAATGGCCGCCCTTATCTTGGGCAGTACCTCTCGCGTGGCCTCTTCCCCTGCTGCGATGATCTCTTCTGCCTTGTCGAATCCCGCCCAGGAGTAGTGGCCCACCTTTGGGGTTATCACCACGTTGCGTTCCCTTAGCCTGAACATTCCTAAGTGATGTCTCGTTATCTCGTCTGCCCTTGAGAGTATGTCTATTGAGCTTTCCCAGTGTCCTGCTTCTCCCAGGTCGCTGCCAACCCACACCCCTACCACCACGGTGGCCCCCATCTCCCGGGCAACTCTCCCCGGCACCAGGTCCAGCCATCCCCCGTCCACCAGTTCGTACCCTTCCAGTTCTACCGGTGATACGATTCCCGGTAGGGCACAACTGGCGGCGATTGCCCTGCGCATGGAGCCGCCCTTGAGTACCACCTCCATCCCAGACTTCAGGTCAACGGCGGTGGCTGCAAAGGGTATGCGGGTGGACTCCAGGGGCACGTCCGGCAAGAGGGCCTCCATGATCTGCCAGAAGGTGTGGTCCTTTATCATTGAGCGCTGATTGACCGCCAGGGTGTAGTACACCTTTTTGGAGACGTATCGGGCGAGGTGGAAGAAGAACCCCCTGGGTTCCCCTTCTCCAGAGGCGATGAAGTCGAGGTGCGCCTTTTTGAAGAGGTCGCTCTCGAGGAAGTCGAGGATCTCTTCCTCTAAGATGGCGGCTTTGGGCAGCAAGGCGTACTTTCCCCCGGTTATGGCGCCCATGCTGGTGCCAGAGATGAGGTGAATGGGCACCCCTTCTTCCTCGAGCACCCTCAAGACTCCCAGGTGGGCCAGTCCCCTTGCCGCTCCTCCTCCCAGTGCCAGTCCAACCTTTACCTTCAGCCTTCTCTCTCCCCTCTTTGGCTTTTCTGCCATCTATCCCAATAAATCCGTAGGGTGTAAAGGGCGTTCAAGCTTGACCATTGCCGTGGTATGTGGAACCTTTTAACCCTATGGAGAAGGCAGAGGTTTCTTGTGATCCCAAGGAGATGCTGCAGGCCCTTCCCAAGGTGGACAGGGTTCTGCTTCACCCCCGAATAGAGGCCCTTCTTGGCAGGTTTCCCAGGTGGATGGTGGTTGAGGCGATCAGGGAGGTTATTGCCGCCCGCAGGGAGGCCATACTGCAGGGAAGGGTTGTTCCCGGGCTTCTGGAGCTGGAGTCCATGGTGGGGGAGTGCGTGAGGAGGGTGGAAGAGAAGAACCTTCCCAGCCTGAGAAGGGTGATAAACGCCACGGGGGTGGTGCTTCACACCAACCTGGGTAGGGCTCCCCTTTCCCGAGAGGCGATCGATCACGTGGTCTCCGTGGCGTCGGGGTACTCCACCTTGGAGTACGATCTGGAAGAGGGGAAGAGGGGTCTCAGGTACACCCACGTTGCCGAGCTCCTCTGTCGCATCACCGGGGCAGAGTCTGCCATGGTGGTTAACAACAACGCCGCTGCGGTGCTTCTCGTGTTGAACACCTTGGCCGAGGGAAGAGAGGTGGTGATCTCGAGAGGCGAGCTGGTTGAGATAGGAGGCAGCTTCAGGATCCCCGAGGTGATGGAGAGGGCGGGGGCGATCCTGAGGGAGGTTGGTACGACCAACCGCACCCATCTCAGAGACTACCGCCAGGCGGTGGGACCGGATACCGGCCTT
>CAZMTB010000003.1:0-2484 GCA_964569095.1 uncultured Aquificales bacterium | reverse complement strand
CTTCTGGGAGAGCAGAGAGGGCTTCTTCCTCTTCAGCAACTCCTCAATGGTTGTCTCCCCAGAGAATACGGCCCCAAGGTCCTCCTGTATCTTCTTTATGGTTCGCTCACCTATTTGGTACCGAAACCTGGAGTCGGTGATCTGGAAGACGTCGAGGGCGTAGGAGTCACTGCATAGAAAGAGCCACGCGCTCAACACGTTCACCCTGTTCAACGAGAGCACCCCAACGATGTTTGCAAAATCACCCACCACGTCCCGCTTACAGAGGGCCATCTCCGTGTACCCTTCCTCTGGGTACGGTGCAAAGGTTATGCTGTAGCCCTTCGAGGCCCTTGCCTCTATCATGGGCGGAATGTGAACCACCATGTGCCTCAGGGAGACCTGGGCAAGGTACTTCTCTGGCATCTTGCCCAGCACCTGGGCTATCTGTTCCCTTGAAAACCTGCCCTTCAGCCTCTCCTCAAGCCTCAGGGAGAGGTCTTCCACTCCCCTCTTATCCTCAGGACGAGAGAGGGCCTCGTCCCCCCTCTCCAGGTAGTCCCTGGTGCGGTGGTAGGTCTCCAATATGATGTTCGCCTTCCAGTCCGTCCACACGTCGGGACCTACCGCCTTCAGATCCCCGTAGGTGACCAGGAGCAAGAGGTTAAGCGTAAGAACGTCCCTGCAGGTGTTGGCAAGCTCCCTCAGGGAGTTGGGATCCGTGGGATCCCTTCTGAGTGCCGTCTGGTAGAGGGTGGTGTGATGCCTAACCAGAAACTGTACCACCTCTATCTCCTCCTCGGGATAGCCCAGGGCCTGAAGCATGTCGGTGGCAATCCTCGCCCCTCTCACAGAGTGTCCCCCGCCCCGGCCCTTTCCGATGTCGTGGAGCAGCAACGCCAGAAGGAGAAGGTGGCGCATCTTGGCAGGAACCTCTCTACAAGCAGCCTCGAGTTCTTGAGGAACCTCGCCCTCTCCCCTCTCCAGATCCTCGTAGAACTTGATGGAGAGCAGGGAGTGCTCGTCAACCGTGTAGCGGTGATAGACGTCAAACTGCATGAGCCCCCTTAGCCTCTCCCACAGTGGGAATATCCTGCCCAGAAATCCCACCTCGTGGAGAAATCGCAAGGTGCTGTAAGCATTGGGCGAAGACATGATCAGGTTCAGGGTTTCTCGCACCCCCGGCGTACGGTAGTCCTCCTCGCGCCAGGAGAGAGGCGGTATCCAGAAGCTCTTGGGAATAACCTCGAAGTTCACCCCCTGCATCTGGAGCTTGTGCACATCTTCCAAAAAGTGGGCAGGGGTGTTGTAACGATGCTCGAGGAGCTCCATGAGGGTCTTCACCTCCCAAAGCCTGAAGGGAGCCAGTTCCATCTCCTCCATGGTCCGAAGCAGAAAGGCCCTGGCAATACGTCGTATCGCCGCAACGCTGGCGTAGTAGTCCCTCATGAAGAGCTCTACCGCTATCAGCCTCCTGGTGCTACGGTATCCCAGATGCTCGGCGGCAAACTCCTGGATGTCCAGAGACAAGGTGTCAGACTTGCGTTCTCTACGGGCGTGGATCTCGTTTCTCACCCTCCAGAGAAAGTCCAGGGAGTTGGATAGAATCTCGAACTCCAAGGGCGTCAACAGGCCCTTCCGTTTCAGGTCCCTGATGGTGGTAGAACCGTAAACCACCTTGGCCGCCCAGAGCACCGTGTGCACGTCCCTAAGTCCCCCAGGACTCTCCTTCACATTGGGTTCGAGCAGGTACATCGAAGAACCGTACTTCTCGTGCCTCTCCTCCACCCACCCCATGAGCTCCTGCAGGAACTCCCGCTTCTTCTTACCCTTTAGCCCCCCGGGCAGGAGGTTTTTGAACCTCAAGTAGGGATTCAGGCTGCCTCCAATGAGCCTGGCATCGAGAAAGGACATGCGAATGGTGCTGTCCTCCTCCATCAGCCGTATGGCCTCCTTCACAGAGCGGTAGCTGTGCCCAACGTGAAGCCCCATGTCCCATAATGCCTGAACGATGGTGCCTACCTGCTCCTCTCTCCTGAAGCCCCTGCCGGTGTAGAGAAACATGATGTCCACGTCGGAGTAGAGACCCATCTCCCTCCGTCCGTATCCCCCCAGGGCCACTATCGAGTAGTCGGGGTACCCCAGCTGGAAGAGGGCGTAGAAGAGGCGACGCAGGATGGCGTCTACCATCTGGGTGAAGAGGGAGAGTTGAAGGCTACCCTTCACCCCCTGATGGTTCCATTCCACCACCAGCGCCCTCTTGCGCTCTATCTCCTCCTTCAGCTCCTGGGTGATGTCCGATATGTCCAGCTCTCTGCCCAAGGCTCATCCCTCCAGAATGTGAGGAACCACCTCCAAGGATACCACCTCGTCTCCCCTGACCTCAACGGCCACCAGGGCCACTTGGTACTCCCTATTCTCCAAGCGCTCCCGCTTCCTGTAAATCTCAACGGTCCCCCTGAGCCTTCTCAGCTTGGCCGCCCCCCGGGCTTCCAGGGGCGATAC
>CAZMTB010000002.1:0-3338 GCA_964569095.1 uncultured Aquificales bacterium | reverse complement strand
CTTCGGAGCGGTGGGCGACCTCTTCAAGATCGTACCCCTGCTAACCGAGGAACTGAAGAAGGCCACTACCTAAGAAGGGAAAGGCTTGGTATAAGGCCGTTTAAAATCAGCATGGATCAGGAGAGGAGATGCGTATGGTGCTAAGGTTGGTGTTGGCAGCGTTGGCTCTGGCCTCGTTTGGGCTCTTCGTGTTCAGGTTCAAGCAGTTGTTGGACTACCTGAAGATAGGAGTAGACTCGTCAGTCCCCCGAACCGACGACCGCAACGATCGCATCAAGGAGACCGCCCGGTACGTACTGGCGCAGATATGCAGCCGCAAAGAACCCTACACCTCAACGGGAATCATGCACACCGCCATATTCTGGGGATTCCTGCTGCTCTTCCCCACCGCCGTAGAGGCCGTGATGCGCATAGCCTTTCCTGAGTTCTCCTTTGCGTTCCTCGGCAAGTACCCCTACGGAATCCTAACCCTGCTTCAAGACATCTTCGCCCTGGGCGTCTTCGTGGCCATCTGTGGGGCAGCGGTGAGGCGATTCGTGGTTAAACCCAAGCGGGTAGACAACCACTGGGATGCCCCCGTCATCTTGGCCCTGATCGCAGGCGTGGTCATCACCTTCTTCGCCATGAACATGGCAGAGATAGAGCTGGGCAGCGGAGGCTGCATGAGACCCATCTCGGGAGTCCTCCACACCATATTGGGACCCCATACTACTGCAGGGGCATCCACCCTCTACACCGGGGCGTGGGCCCTACACACCGCTATCCTCCTGGTCTTCGTGCCGTTGCTGCTCTACTCGAAGCACATGCACATAATCGCCGGGGTGCCCAACATCTACCTACAGAACAGGGAGGGCTTCAAACAGCACAGGATGGACTTTGAGAACTCCGAGTTCTTCGGCGTCAACAGGATAGATCAGCTCAGCTGGAAGGACCTGTTGGACAGCTACGCATGCACCTACTGCAACAGGTGCACCGACCAGTGCCCCGCAAACAACACGGGCAAACCCTTGGAACCTGGCATGCTCATCCAGAACCTGAGAGATGCCCTACTCAACGACGCCCCCGAGGTGATCAAGCTGAAGAAAGAGGATAAGCTTCCTCCCCCGGACGAGGAGTGCGAATCGGTTAAGCCATTGGTAGATCGGGTGATATCCCGCGATGCAATCTGGTCGTGCACCACCTGCGGTGCCTGTCTCTCCATCTGCCCGGTCCTCAACGAACATCCCCAGAAGATCGTGGAGATGAGACGGTACCTCACCCTTATGGAGAGCGACATCTCCGAAGAGCTCCAGGTCACATTCAGGAACCTCGAAAACAACTACAACCCCTGGGGAGTAGGCTTCGCCAACAGGGCAGACTGGGCAGAGGGCCTCGAAATACCGCTAATTTCAGAGAACCAGGACGCCGAGTATCTACTGTGGGTGGGCTGCGCCGGGGCATACGACGACAGGTACAAGAAAGTGATGAGAGACCTGGTCACCATACTGAAGGCCGCCAACGTATCCTTCGCCATCCTGGGCGTAGAGGAGAAGTGCTGCGGTGACTCTGCCCGCAGGCTGGGCAACGAGTACCTCTTTGAAATGACGGCCACCGAGGTGGCAGAGACCCTGAACTCCTACGGGGTGAAGAAGATAATCACCGCGTGTCCCCACGGGTACCACATCTTCAAGCACGAGTACTCCCAGTACGGATGGGAAGGAGAGGTGTGGCACCACTCCCAGTTCATCTCCAAGCTGATCAGGGAGAAGAAGATTCGCTTCAACATCGCCCTACCCCACCGCACCATCTACCACGACTCCTGCTACTTAGGCAGGCACAACGGCATCTACGAGGATCCCAGGTACATCTTGAGAAACCTCATTCCCGAGGAGCAGTTGGTAGAGATGGATCGCAATCACGAGCTCTCCTTCTGCTGCGGTGCCGGTGGTGGAAGGATGTGGATGGAGGAGAAGATCGGCGACAGGATAAACGTGGTGCGGTGCCAGGAGGCACTGGCCAAGAACCCCGACAAGATAGTCACCGCCTGTCCCTTCTGCCTCACAATGTTTGAAGACGGGGTGAAGGACGCCGGAAAAGAGGAAGAAGTGGCGGTTAGGGATATTGCGGAACTGGTGGCAAGGGCGATAGAACTCCCCCAACCTGAAGTGTAGAGGGAGGAGTCACCATGAGCCATCTTAACCTTGAAAACCTCGAGCCAGTGGCAAGGTACATGGACCGGCTGAGAGAGCTCTACCCAGAGCCCTACAACCACCACGAGGTGGTGCTTCGCACGCCAAATGGAGAGGAGTACTCGGTGTATCCCCCTGAGGGAAGGGCAGACCTCATCACCGTCACGGGGGGAGGAAAGTACGAGCTCTTTCACACCGTGCAAGAGGTGAACGAGTACCTGAGGAAACTCGGTTTCGAGAAGCTCCCAGAGGTGTAAAGCACGGCCCTAAAACGAAGCAAGACCAGAGGGAGGGTTTTACCCCTCCCTCTGGTTTTTGATCCCTAAATCTTCCAACCCGCCCGGAGGAGATATGATCCAGGAAGGCGACAGGGTGCTCTTGAGGTGCCAGGACGGCAGGGAGTATCTGGTAGAGGTGGGAGAACGAAAGTTCTCAACCCAGCACGGATTCATTGAGCTCGGCACCCTGGTGGGCCAGCCGTACGGCATAGGCGTGAAGACCCACCTTGGAAGAGAGTTCCACGTATTCAGACCAACCATCGAAGAGGTGGTACGCCACACGAAACGCCAAACCCAGATAATCTACCCCAAAGAGGTGGGATACCTGGTGACCAAGCTGGGCATAGGACCAGGCACCACGGTGGTGGAATGTGGAACGGGAAGTGGTGGGCTCTCCACCGCCCTCGCGTGGTTCGTGGGAGAGACGGGCAGGCTAATCACCTACGAGGCCAGGGCCGAGTTTGCAGAGCTGGCCGGGAAGAACCTGGAGAAGGCGGGTCTTGCCCAAAGGGTGACCCTGAAGGTGAGAGAGGTGGATGACACCGGCTTCGACGAGAGAGAAGAGGCCGACGCAGCGGTTCTCGACACCCGCAGTCCCTGGGAGCTACTTGAACCCGCCTGGAGGGCACTGAAGGGAGGAGGCTCCCTGGGAATACTGGTTCCCACCACCAACCAGGTGAGTAGAACCCTTAAGGAGATGGAGACCCTCCCTTTCGCCTCGGTGGAGGTGTGCGAGCTGATGCTGCGCAGGTGGAAACCGGTGGCAGAAAGGCTTAGGCCAGACGACCGCATGGTGGCGCACACGGGATTCCTGATATTCGCGAGAAAGGTCTTCCCCAATGGCACGGCTGGTTAACCTCTCAACGAGAGATCCCCTCCTCAAAGGGATCCA
>CAZMTB010000001.1:0-8343 GCA_964569095.1 uncultured Aquificales bacterium | reverse complement strand
TCCCCCCTCTTTGCAGAACCTCACCTCACCCTCGCTTTCACCTGGTGCCCTGCACCGGCTTTTCGGAACCGGCGTCGCCGGTTCACCACCCATTTTGTAACACTACTTGATTTAACCAGCCGCACGGTCTCTGCTACGCTACAGTAACCCCTTCATTACCGGGTAAGGATACGGGTGTGGCACCAAGAATGCAACCCTTAAACTGCCGTTCTGGAAGTTTTTTTAACCCCGATTACCGCCTTTTTTGATACCTGTTCACCGCGTTTATGTGCTCGCGCAGGGTGGTTGAGAACTTGTGACCCCCGTTGTTGTTTGCCACGAAGTAGAGGTACCTCGTGTTTGCCGGGTGGAGCACGGCGTAGATGGCGTCTTGAGACGGGCTGCAGATGGGACCGGGAGGCAGGCCGTTCACCTGGTAGGTGTTGTAGGGAGAGACCATCTTCAGGTGCCTGCGTCTCAGCCTTGCAGGCCTGGTTCCCGTGGCCTTCTCTACGGCGTAGATGACGGTGGGATCTGCCTGCAGCTTCATTCCCCGCTTGAGCCTTAGCAGGAACACCTTGGCGATAATCGGCATCTCTCGTTTCAGGTAGGTCTCTTTCTCTACTATGGAGGCAAGGGTTAGCACCTGGTGCAGCGACAGACCAAGGCGCTTGCACGACTCCTCCCAGTCGGGGGGTAGGTGCCTTGCCAGGTTCTCTACCATGGTGAAGGCCACGGTGAAGGGGTCGGCGTCGGGGGAGAAGTAGTAGGTGTCGGGGTATAGGTAGCCCTCTAAGTCTCCACTTCCCACCGGGCGTCTAAACACCTTTTCTCTCACCTGGCTGGCCTTTTGGGGGTTGCGGGCCAGCCTTAAGAAGGCCTCTGGCTTCACCACCTTGGTCCTTCCCAGGGCCTGGGCCACGGTTGCAACGGTGCTTCCCGGGGGAATGGTGACCCTTGCCAGCAGCACCTTGCCCCTTTCGAGCATCTCCAGGAGGTATAGGGCCGAGGCACCGGCGGGTAACCTGTAGTCTCCGTAGTGGATCCTCTTCTCTATCCCCTTCGCCCGGGCATAGAGGGTGACGGGTATTCGGCGCATAAATACGGCCTCTTCAGGCAACTGCTCCAGCACCGCCCGCAGGGTCTCTCCCCTCTTCACCTGGAACCTAAGGGGCACCCGGGTCAGGGGAGAGTGGAGGGCCCACGAGAACCACAGGAAGGCGTAGATTCCCCCTGCCACCGTGGCGACGAGGGCGACGGAGACCAGGGAGTAGAGCAGGTGGTGATCCTTCTTCATCACTTCTTGCGTCTTATGCTGAGCTTTATGGGCACGTTCTTCAGCCCCAGGAGCTCCTGGAATCCCGCTGCCAGGTAGCGCAGGTAGCTTTGGGGAACGTAGAAGCCCTCGCCTGCAAAGAGCACTATGTGGGGCGGTGCAACGTCCACCTGGGTGGCGTAGAGGGGCTTTGACCTTCTGCCGGTGGCCTGCACCGGGGGCTGGTGCCTTCTCACCAGCTCTTCCAGGGCCTGGTTCACCTTGGAGGTCTGTATCCTGGTGTGGTAGAGGCGGTTCAGCTCCAAGAGCTCTTCCATGATACGCTTTATCCCCTTTCGGGTGACCGTGGAGGTGAAGTGGAGGGGAAGGTCGGGTATGAACCTGAACATCCTCAGGGTGTCTGCCAGTACCATGCCACGGTCCTCTTTTGAGACCAGGTCCCACTTGTTGAGTGCCACCACCAGGGGGCGGTAGTTTCTGATGACCACCGAGGCTATCTTCTGGTCTTGCTCCGTGGGTCCCTCAGAGGCGTCGAGCATGAGGAGGCAGACCGAAGCCCGCTTTATGGCCTCTACCGAGCGGGTTATGCTGTAGGCCTCTATTGGACCGTCCACCCTGCTCTTCCTCCTGAGGCCCGCGGTGTCCACCAAGAGCACCCGGTTGCCCTCCCACTCCACCAGAACGTCCACGGCGTCCCTGGTGGTCCCCGGTATCTCGGTGACCACCACCCTCTCTTCTCCTGCCAGGAGGTTCACCAGCGAAGACTTGCCCACGTTGGGCCTGCCAAGTATGGCCAAGGTTGCCATTGGATCTTGCTCTTCGGCATCTTCCTCGGGGGCCAGGTCTTCTATTATCTCCAGGAGGTGCCTGATGCCCCTCCCGTGGACCACCGAGGTGACCACGCACTCCTCCACGGCCAGGGGAGAGAACTCCAGTATGGCCTCCTCCTCTCTCTGCGGGTTGTCCACCTTGTTTATCACCAGCACCACTCGCTTGCCCTTCTTTCGCAAGATGGAGGCCACCTCCTGGTCCAGGGGAGTGAGCCCTTCCTTTGCGTCCACCATGAAGAGCACCAGGTGGGCCTCGTCTATGGCCTTGTGCCACTGGTTGAGGAGGTGGGGGGTGAAGTGGTCCTCCCGGGAGGGGATGCCCCCGGTGTCGGTGAAGAGCACCCTCTTTCCACCGAGCTCCAGGGTGTTCTCTATGCGGTCCAGGGTCACGCCGGGCTTGGGAGAGACGATGGCGGTGCGCCTCTTGAGTATGCGGTTGAAGAGGGACGACTTGCCCACGTTGGTGCGCCCCACCAGGGCCACTCTAAAGGGCACCGTTGGCTGCCTCCTTTGCCACCTTGTCGAGCACCGCGTTGACGAACCGGTACGAGGTTCCCCCTGAGAGCATCTTTGCCACCTCTACCGCCTCGTTTATCACCACTGGGGGATCGGTGTCGGTGTGCAGAAGCTCGTAGATGCCCAGGATTATCACTGCCCTGTCGGTGAGGTCCAGTCGTTCTGGGTTCCACCTGGCGAACCTGTCTATGGCAGAGTCTATCTCCTCGTAGTGGGGCAGGACTCGGTGAAAGAACTCCAGGGCCTCCTCTACCACCTTGGGGTCCTCCTCCAAGAGGTGGGCGGCGCTGTTGAACTCCTGGGGGTTCTCCCTGAAGAACCTGTACTGGTAGAGCAGGGCGGCGGTGACCACCCTTACCCGCCGCCGCAGCGGCACCTGCCGGCTCATTGTTGCGAGGGCAACCTCTCCAGCAGAGAGGCCATCTCCAAGGCGGTCTGGGCGGCGTCTCCGCCCTTGTTGCCCATCTTGGTGCCCGCCCTCTCTACGGCCTGCTCTATGGTGTCGGCAGTTACCACCCCGTAGACCACTGGCACGCCCAGCTCCAGGGAGACCTGGGCGATTCCCTTGGTCACCTCGGCGCTCACGTACTCGAAGTGGGGGGTGGCTCCCCTTATCACCGCCGCGAGGCAGATCACCCCGTGGTAGGCCCTGCTCTTCGCCAGCCTCTTGGCCACTAAGGGTATCTCGAAGGCCCCGGGGACCCTGACCACGGTTATCTCGTCGGGAGAGACCCCGTGGCGGGTGAGCTGGTCTATTGCCCCTTCCAGCAGTCTCTCGGTTACGAAGCTGTTGAACCTGCTCACCACTATGGCGAAGGACCTGCCTTCTCCCTTCAGTTCTCCAACTATCTCTCTCATCCTCGTTCTCCTCACACGTGACAGAAGTAGTGGCCCATCTTCACTCTCTTGGTCTTCAGGTACTCCTTGTTCCACTCGCAGGGGGGGATCTCTATGGGCACCCTCTCCACTATCTCAAGACCGTACCCCTTGAGTCCCACCACTTTCTTGGGGTTGTTGGTGATGAGCCTTATCTTCTTTATGCCCAGGTCCACCAGGATCTGGGCCCCTATGCCGTAGTCCCTCAGGTCGGGGGGGAACCCCAGTTCCACGTTGGCCTCCACGGTGTCCATGCCCTCGTCCTGTAGGTGGTAGGCCTTGATCTTGTTGTCTAAGCCTATGCCCCTTCCCTCCTGGGAGAGGTAGACGATCACCCCTTTACCCGCCTCGTCTATCATCTTCATGGCGGTGTGAAGCTGGGAGCCGCAGTCGCACCTCTTGGAGAGAAAGACGTCACCGGTGAGGCACTGGGAGTGCATGCGTACCAGCACGGGCTCGTCTCCTGCCACCTCTCCCTTCACCAGAGCCACGTGGGTGTAGATGTCCACGTCGTTGTCGTAGGCGATGATGGTGAAGTCACCAAAGGGGGTGGGCAGGTAGGCGTCTGCCACCCTGTGTACCAGGAAGTCCTTGTGGAGGCGGTACTGGATGAGGTCGGCGATGGTTATGATCTTTAGCCCGTGCTTTTTGGCGAACTCCATGAGCTGTGGTGTTCGTGCCATGGTGCCGTCGGGGTTCATGATCTCGCAGATCACCCCTGCGGGGTAGAGGCCGGCGGCCTTTGCCAGGTCAACCGAGCCCTCGGTGTGGCCGGCCCTTCTTAGCACCCCACCCTTCCGGGCCCTCAAGGGGAAGATGTGGCCGGGACGGACCAGGTCGTGGGGCCTGGTGGAGGGGTCTATGGCCACCTGGATGGTTCTGGCCCTGTCTGCGGCGGATATGCCCGTGGTCACCCCCTCTTTTGCGTCTATGGAGACGGTGAAGGCGGTGCCAAAGGGGTCGCCCTGCTTGGGAGACATGAGAGGAAGGTCGAGCTCGTCCACCCTCTCGGGGGTGAGGGATAGGCAGATGAGCCCCCTGCCGTGGGTTGCCATGAAGTTTATGGCCTCGGGGGTCACCTTCTCGGCGGCCATCACCAGGTCTCCCTCGTTCTCCCTGTCCTCGTCGTCCACCATTATCACCATCTTTCCCTGCCTGATGTCCTCGATGGCCTCCTCGATGGTGTTGAACCTGAAACCGTTCTTCTTCTCCTCCATGCTTCCTCTCACCTCTCCTTCTAAATCTTCGCTTTTCACAGAGGCCACACCACCAGGGCGTCGCCCTCCTTTCTGGTGGCCTCGAAGGTGGCCTGTTCGAGGTAGTTCAAAAGGGCCTTCTCGTCGTCGCTGTCAACGGGGAAGGCCACCACCCCTGCCTTGAGGCTAACCTTGGGACTCTTCTTGCTCCAGGGCTGCTCTGGAGAGGCCTTCAGTATCTCTTCGGCCCTTCGCACCGCCTCTTCCTTCTCGGTCTCTGGCATGAGTACCACCATCTTTCCTCCGCCGTAGCGGGCCTCTATGTCGAAGCTCCTCATGCGCTGCGAGATGAACCTGGCCACCTCCCTGAGCAGCCTGTCTCCCTCCACGTGCCCGAAGGCGGCGTTGTACTCCTTGAGGCCGGCTATTGCAAAGAGCACCAGCGAGAAGGTGCGTCCCGTCTCCTTGGACCTCAGTATCTCCCTGAAGAGTATCTCGTGGAAGTGCTTGTAGTTGTAAAGCCCCGTGACTCCGTCGCGGTTCACCGACTCGGTCACCGCGTCCTTGCACGAGAAGTAGTCTATGGCCACGGAGGCCAGCAGGGCCAGCTCTTCGAGGAACTCCACTGTGCCCTCGTCGAAGGCCGAGGGGTCGTCGCCGTCCACGAAGAGGATACCCGCAAGCTGCTCGGCCACGACCAGGGGTGCCACCGCCAGCACCGAGTAGTCGTGCTCGAACCTGGCCTTGCCGAATAGCTTGTGACCCTTGGTGATGAGCATGGGGGCGGTCTCCTTCTTCATGGCCTCCAGTATGGGGTGTCCCCCCTGCCGGTGAAGCTCCTTGATGTAGGTGTAGCTTAGCCCCCGCGAGGCCTTCACCCGGGGTTCCCCGTACTCGTTGACGAGGACGATGGCGTAAGAGGTGTAGGGCAGAAAGCCCCTTATTGCCCCCGTGATGTGGTGGAATATCTCCTCAAGGTACCGCTGGGAGGCGATCTCCTCCAATCCTTCCCTCAGTACTTCAACCCTCTTCTTTGCGCTTATCCCCATGAGCATCTCCTCCTTCTTTAGAACAGTACCGTGAGGATACCACGGTGCTCACTATCCTGCCACAACCAGGTTCACCAGCCTGTTGGGAACCACGATGATCTTCTTTATCTCTTTGCCCTCCGTCCAGTTCTTTATCTTGGGATCCTCCAGGGCGAGTCTCTCGAGCTCCTCCTTCGGGGTGCCCTGGGCCACCTGGAGCTTGGACCTCACCTTGCCGTTCACCTGTACCACCACGGTGATCTCCTCCTCTCTGGTGAGATCTTCCTGGTACGATGGCCAGGGCTGCTGTTCCACCGATCCCTCGTGCCCCGTGGCCTCCCACAGCTCTTCTGCCATGTGGGGGGCGAAGGGGGATAGCATGAGCAAAAGGCTCTCCACTGCGAAGGCCAGGGCCGATCGGTGGAGGGGGTCCTGCTCGTCCAGATTGGGTGCCACCTCGTAGAGGAGGTTGGTGAGCTCCATGATGGCGGCTATGGCGGTGTTGAAGTGGAACCTCTCCTCTATGTCCGAGGTCACCTTCTTTATGGTCTGGTGGGTCTTGCGCAGTAGCGCCTTCACTGGCTCGGGGAAGCCCTGGAATCCCTTCATGGTCTCGGGGTCCAGCGGTGCTGCCCCCCTGACCTGGGGCAGGTGCTCCTGTACGAACCTCCACACCCTGTTGAGGAACCTGTAGCAACCCTCTATTCCCTGGTCGCTCCAGTCCAGGTCCTTCTCTGGGGGAGAGGCGAATAGCAGGAAGAGCCTTGCCGTGTCTGCACCGTACTTCTCTATCATCTCGTTGGGATCCACCACATTGCCGAGGCTCTTCGACATCTTGGCCCCGTCCTTTATCACCATTCCCTGGGTGAGGAGCCGGGCGAAGGGTTCGTCTGCCTCGGTGTACCCGAGGTCCCTCAACACCTTGGTGTAGAACCTGGCGTAGAGGAGGTGGAGCACCGCGTGCTCTATACCACCGATGTACTGGTCCACGGGCATCCAGTAGCGTGAGCTTTCTGGTGAGAAGGGTCCCGTGTTGCAGTGGGGATCGGCGTACCTCAGGAAGTACCACGATGACTCCACGAAGGTGTCCATGGTGTCGGTCTCCCTGCGGGCCTCTCCGCCGCAACGGGGACAGGTGGTGTTAACGAACTCCTGGTGCTTCTCCAGTGGGTTCCCTCCCGCCTGGAATACCACGTCCTCCGGAAGGGTGACGGGGAGCTCCTCTTCTGGCACGGGAACCACCCCGCACCGGGGACAGTGGACCATGGGTATGGGGGCTCCCCAGTACCTCTGGCGGGAGATGCCCCAGTCCCTGAGCCTGTATGAGACCGTGGCCCTGCCCAGCCCCTTGCCTTCCAGGTACTCCACGATCCTCTTCTTTGCCTCTTCGTTGGGGAGCCCGTTGAACTCTCCGGAGTTCACCAGGGTTCCCTCTCCCTCGTAGGCCTCTGTCATGCTCTCTTCGGTTAGGGTCTCTCCCGGCGGCTGTATCACCACCCTGAGGGGAAGGCCGTACTTCTTGGCGAACTCGAAGTCCCTCTGGTCGTGGGTGGGAACCGCCATCACCGCCCCGGTCCCGTACTCTGCAAGCACGAAGTTGGCCACGAATATGGGTATCTCCTCGTTGGTGACAGGGTTTATGCAGGTGGCCCCTGTGAAGACCCCCTCCTTCTCGGTGCCCTCCATGAGCCTCTCCTCAATGGTCTGCTGGGAGACCCGCTGCACGAACTCTCGCACCTTGGAGGCCTCTGGGCTGTTCTCTATCAGCTCTTCAACCAGCTCGCTCTCGGGGGCGATGCTCATGAAGGTGGCGCCGAAGAGGGTGTCTGGCCTGGTGGTGAAGACCCGTATCTCTCCCTTGCCGTCGGAGCGGGGGAAGACTATCTCTGCACCTTCTGAGCGCCCTATCCAGTTTCTCTGCATGGTGAGCACCCGCTCTGGCCATCCGCCTTCCAGGAGCTTCATGTCGTTTAGCAGCTGCTCGGCGTACTGGGTGATCTTGAAGAACCACTGCTTCAACCGCTTCTCCACCACCGCCTCGTGGCAGCGCCAGCACCTGCCTCCCTCCACCTGCTCGTTTGCCAAGACGGTTTGGCACCTGGGACACCAGTTCACGAACGACTCCTTCTGGTAGGCCAGGCCCCTTTCGTACATTTCGATGAATATCTTCTGCTCCCAGCGGTAGTACTCGGGAAGGCAGGTGGCTATCTCTCGGTCCCAGTCGTAACTGAATCCCAGGCGTTTCAACTGGGCACGCATGGTGTCTATGTTCTCCATGGTCCACTTGGCGGGGTGCACCCCGTGCTCTATTGCGGCGTTCTCTGCAGGTAGGCCGAAGGCGTCCCAGCCCATGGGGTGGAGCACCTCGTATCCCCGCATCCTCTTGTACCGGGCCACCACGTCTCCGATGGAGTAGTTTCTCACGTGGCCCATGTGTATCCTGCCGGATGGGTAGGGGAACATCTCCAAGCAGTAGTACTTGGGCTTGTTGGGGTTCTCGGTTGCCTTCCAGTATCCGTTCTTCTGCCAGATAGACTGCCACTTCTCTTCTATGGCCTGGGGATCGTATCTCTCCATGGTCGTGCCTACCTCCAAACTGAGTAAAGTGTGCCCCCTCTCTACCAAGGGGCCCCCTGATGTTC